>DAOVTU010000416.1 GCA_030632925.1 Candidatus Krumholzibacteriia bacterium
ATCCGGGCCTGCGACTAGAGACTGAATCAGCGACTAGAATAGCGCATTCAGCCAGAAGTGCGAACTATTCGACAACCGGGTCCAGGATCGGCAAGTACTGCCGCCATGGGCCCGTTTCTTTGGTGTATCGACGGGCCATCACACGGCTGATCTGGGCCAGATGCCCCAGGTCGTGAGCCACCCAGGTGGCCAGCAGTTCGGCCAGGGTGACGGTGCCAAATTCCGGATGTTCACCCGTCCAGGACAACTTTTCAGGGCTGATATCCAGGGACTCCAACGCCGCCAGGTTCTGCAGGCGCAGGTGGGCGAATTCATCCAGCAGTTGGTTCATCTGGCGACCGGCTGACTCGCGTTTCTGGGCAAAGCGGTCAAAAGGTTCGAAGCCCCTGTCTGAACCCTGCGCCAAAATGATGCGCGCCCGGGGAATCCAATCCGTTTTTTCACCGTGAATAAAGTGGCCCACGATGTCGTAGGGGCTCCAGGTTTCGGCGCCTTCATTGGCGTGGGTCCAAGCTTCGGGCAGGTCGCGCAGCAGGGCGTCGATACTCATGGGAGTGCGGGCCAGAATCAGGGCACCTTCGGTCAAATCGAATTCCATGGGTCTTCCTTCGTTTTGCCGTGATCTAACGCACGTATCCAAGTGAGCGCAGCATCTCCAGGCTTTTTTTATCGATCTGGATGTCGTCGATGCCGGCCAGCCCTTGGGGCAGGCCGTGCTTCAGGTGGTCGTCCAGGACAGCCCCCAGTTCAACCGGCAAGGGGTGCTCCGCGCCGAACAAGTTGGTGGATTCGGCCGGGTCAACGTTCAGGTCAAAGCACATGCTGGACTCAGGAAACAGCACATCACGGATCAACTTGTGGCGGCCATCCTGCACACTGACCAGGAAGTCGCCAGGGCGCGGTTTGTGGTCGCCGAGCAAGCGGAAGTCGCGCCACTCGGCAAAAACAGGGGCTGCCGCAACGCTTTTGCGGAGGCTGTGCCCCTGGGCAGTGGCCATTTTGTCCACCCCCAGCAAATCCAGCAGCGTGGGCGCCAAATCAATGATCGACACCGCACCACTGCGGCGTTCGGTCGCCTGCAGGTCTCGCCAGTGAATAAACATCGGTACGTGCAAGACTTCATCATAAAGGCTGTGGTGGTAGGTCAGGCCGTGCTCCTGCAGATATTCGCCGTGGTCGCCGACAACCGCAATGATCGTATCGTCCGCCAACTCCAGCTTTGCCAACCGCGCGATCAACTCGCCAATGAAGCGGTCCATTTCGAAAACTTCGGCCCGGTAAGCCTGGCGCACATCATCGACCGGCAAGGTGGCCGCGTTGATTTCGTCCACGGTTTCGCCAAAGAGGATGCCCAGGGTATCGCGCACTGCCGGACGGTTGAGATACGGCAGGTGGGGCACAAAATAGTGCACCCACAGAAAAAAGCGCTCCTGCTTGCCCGTGTATTTCCAATCCTTCAGCCAGTTTCCGGCCCGGCGGGTGACCTGGGCGGGGTCGCCACCGCTGTCGGGGTACCCCATCTGGGGTATCAGGTTGTAGCCTTCGAAACCGCGGCCAAAGCCGAAACGGGCATCAAGGGGGCCGCCCGAAACCACGGCCTTGGTATTGAATCCGGCTTGGCCCAAGTGCTCGGCCAGCGTCACACTTTCTGCCCCGATGGCCAGACTGCGGGCCCGGTGACCGTTGTAGATCACGCCGTGGGTCGAGAGGTGCTGGCCGGTGAGAATCGAGGCGTGGGAAGGGGCGGTGAACGGCGCCGTGGCGTACGCGTTTTCGAATAGCAGGGATTGCTCGGCCAGGCGGTCGAGATTGGGTGACACCGGTTCAGGATAGCCATAACTGCCCAGAAAATCGGCGCGCTGGGTATCGAGCGTGATGAGAATGAGATTGGCGTTGTGGCCACCGTTGTCGCTACAGCCGGCCAGTGCAATCAGCGCGCAAAATATCAGGGCGATGTACCTGCTCATCGTCGGTCCTTCGGGGTTGGTCGGGGGGCGCGCCAGCAGCAGCGCATCAGTCCACCGAGTCCAGAAAATGGGTTTCCATGCTGACAATCATCCCGGCCGGATCCGGAGTCATGGCCTTGCGTTCGGGCGAACTGTGGAACGCCGCGTCCTGGGTCGCCCAATCGTCCGGACCATTATAAGCCATCAGCCACACGAACTGGTTTTTTTCCGGCACTTCCCAGGCGGCCGGCACGGTAAAGCCAAGACCTTCGCGGATGGGTTTGATCTGGTCGCGCCAGACTTTTCGCCAGGCATCCATGGTGCCGGGCTTCAGGGTGTAGGTGCGCAGTTGCAGGATCATTTTGGGACGGCTCCTTCGTTCAGTTGCATGATCAGTTCCCTGATTTCCTGGCCCCGACCGTGGGCAAATCCTTTGTCTTCGCCAGACTGCACAAAACCGCACTTTTCCAGGACCCGGATGGAGCCGGTGTTGTCGTCGGCCACGCGGGCAAACAGCGGCCGGATCCGGTGTTGGCCGAGGAAGGCCTGCAGGCCCAGCGTTGCATACCCACACCCCCAGTGTTCACGGCCGATCCAGTAGCAGACCGAACTTTCGCCGAACATCTCGAAACCCATGACATTGCCCACCACTTCGTTCCCCACCACGAGCACGCGCTTGACGATTTCGTCGTTGGCCATGATGCGTTCCATCTTGGCCTTGAAGGCGGCTTCATCGTTGGGATCTTCGGCGGTAAAACCGGCCATGTGATTGGCTTCGGCATCCTGCTGGTGGGCAAAAAGCGTAGGCAAATCGCCGGGGCGGACGTCGCGCAAGGTCAGATCGTTGGCGGTTGGCGGCACGGAATCTCCTGGGTTATGGGGCTCGTCACGGTCCGAAAGAGCTGGCCCTCAAGATACATCTCTGGGGCACGCCGGCAATCTGACAGATGAAGGGCAGGCAATTTTCCTGCCCTAATGGCCCTTGGTGGCCTAAATTTGCAGCAGTGTCTCCCTGGATCGCCCCTGCCCCGGATGGTTTCAGATGCCCATTGTCCTGAGTCTACTGGCCGCCTTCATTTTCGCCCTCTTGCTGTGGGTGCATGTTGTTTCGGTTGGCGAACTCGAACGCACCGCGGCGCAGCGCTCTTTGCTGGCGGCGTTCATCTTGCCGTTGCCCTTCCTGCTGGTGGCCTGGGCACCCGTACCGGCGGCCGGTGTTTTGAGCTGGCTGCTGATCGCCTTGACAACCGTTCCGGTGCTGATTTTTCTGATCCCCACCCCTGCTCCCGCCGGATTCCGCAACGACCAACCCACCGGCCGCATCGACGAGCGCAACGTGATGTTCTCCCGCGCCACTCTCGAACCCGGCACCAGCCGCTTTGACGATTACTACCAACAATTCCCCGAGCACCGTACCAGCGACGACCGCTTCCGCGCCCTGCCCGGTTTGATGGCGCCCAACTCCGGCAAATACGAACCGCTGTCCTTCGCCGCCGCCGACGCCAGTTTCCGCTCCGTGGGCGAATTGGCCGGCCTGTGCGAGGGCGAACCTGACGCCAAACAGCAGGAGCACGACCCGGCGATTATCACGCGCTTCATCAAGGGTTGGTCCCGCAAGCTGGGCGCCATCGATTGCGGCGTCACCACCTTGCAACCCCACCACCTGTACACCATCAAGGGTCGCGGCGAAAAATACGGCCAGGCGGTCGACTTGAAACACCGCTATGCCATCGCCTTCTCGGTGGAAATGGACCACGCCAATCTGGGCACTGCACCTGAAGGTCCGACCGTGATGGAATCGGCCCAGCAATATTTGACCGCCGGTGCAGTGGCGGTGCAGTTGGCGGCTTTTATTCGCGGACTGGGCTGGCCCGCCGAAGCCCACATCGATGGCAATTACAAGGTGGTGTGCCCGCTGGTGGCCAAGGACGCCGGCCTGGGCGAAATCGGCCGGATGGGCCTCTTGATGACCCCGAACCAGGGCCCGCGAGTACGACTGGG
>DAOVTU010000422.1 GCA_030632925.1 Candidatus Krumholzibacteriia bacterium
ACCGGATGAATAAAATGGCTCGGCGTGCCGGTGCTCGTCAGGGTGGCGGCCAGCTTGCGCGCCACGATGCCGGACTTGCCCAACCCCGTCACCAGGACCCGGCCGTTGCTTTCGAACAGGGCCCGCACGGCGCCGGCAAATTCGGCGTTCAGGCTGGCGCCCACTTCAGCCAGGGCGGCCGCCTCCAGTTCGAAGGTCTCGCGTCCCATGGCGATCAGGGCGTCATCGGCCAGTTCGTTGGGCGCCGGTTGGCGGCGGGGTTTGTTCATCATCAGTTGCTCTTTCCTCGCGAGCCCCCCGGCTCAATATCGGAAGACCGGGGCTGCACATCGGAAGACAGTTCTTTTTGCGTCGGATGCCACGCCTTATCCAACAAGCGCTCCAGAGCCAGAGTGTACAGTCCTGTGCTTTTGAGCACCAAATCGATGATCTCGCGCACAGCGCCCTGGCCACCGGCCGTCGTCGTCACATAGCAGCTGTTTTCGCGAACCTCAACCGGAGCAGCCGGCACCGCCACTGGCGAACCCACAGCAAACATGGCAGGCAGATCGATCAGGTCATCGCCCACATACAATGTCTCTTCCGCGCTGCAACCGGTTTCGGCCAGGATCTCTTCCAGGGCCACCACCTTGTCGAATCGCGCCAGCTTGATGGCGTCAAAACGCAACTCGGTGCAACGGCGCGCCACGATCTCGCTATTGCGACCCGTCAGGACGGCCAGTTTGATTCCCGCCACCCTGGCCATGACGATGCCCAGGCCATCGTGGGCATGGAACTCCTTGAGCGCTTCGCCATCCGGGCCGTAAATCAAATTGCCAGGGGTCAGCACACCGTCGGCGTCAAAAACCATCAGCCGGACGGTGGCCAGACGGTCGGCCAATTCTTCGCCCAGGCGCACCACCGCTTCCTGCCGGTAGTCGGTATCGGTGTGCGGCGGCCAGGTCGGATCCGGTCGGGAGTCGCTCATGCTTCGCCCTCCAAAAACAGGTTGCGGTAGCGAATGAGGTTGGCCACCAGCGGTTCAAAATCCGACAAGGGCAACTGGCTGCCGGCATCACTTTTGGCGCGCGCAGGTTCTGGGTGCACCTCCAGGAAAAGCACATCGCTGCCAGCAGCCATGCCGCAGCGGGCCAACATGGGAATCAGCTCAGGCGTGCCCCCGGTGGTGGTGCCGGTGCTGCCGGGCGACTGCACCGAATGGGTGGCGTCAAAGACCACCGGATGTCCGAGCTCGCGCATGATCTGGATGGATCGAAAATCGACCGTCAGGTCGCGGTAGCCCAGAAAGGTGCCGCGCTCGGTAAACATGATGCGTTCGGCGCCCGCGGTGGCCAACTTGCCGGCCGCATGGGCCATGTCGGCCGCTGCCAAAAACTGGCCCTTCTTTACGTTCACGACTTTGCCCGTGCGACCGGCCGCTTCCAGCAGGCTCGTCTGCCGGCAAAGGAAGGCGGGAATCTGCAGGACTTCGGCCACCTCGGCCACGGCGGCGGCCTCTTCGGGGTGATGAATGTCCGTCAGGACCGGCGCCCCGACAGCTTCACCAATGCGCTTTAGCAGGGCCAACCCGTCATCCAATCCGGGGCCGCGGTACGAAGCTGAACTGGTGCGATTGTCCTTGTGGTAACTCGCCTTGAAGCAAAAGCCAACACCCAGTCGCTCGCAGGCCGCGGCGATGGTATGGGCGGTTTCCAGCATCTCATCCGGATCTTCCAGCACACAGGGACCTGCAATGACGTAGAGCGGCTTGCCCTGCCCCACTTGATGGTCGCCGATGGTGATGGGTTTTGCGATAGCCATGACATTCCCTGTCTGCTGGGCCGCGGTTAACCCGCGGCCGTTTCCTCGGAACTCGTGCGAGCCGAATCGGTCGGCCCGCCTGCTTTCGTATCCGTTTTCGTATCCGTTTTCGGTTCCGTCTTTATCAGTTCATCCTTCTTTACCTGCGCCGCCTTCTCCCGCGCCAAATCCTGATGCTCCACCGCCGCGGCAACAAACTCGCGGAACAACGGATGCGGACGACTCGGTCGCGACTTCAGCTCAGGATGGAACTGGACCGCCAGGAAGAACGGATGGGTCGGCAATTCGAGCATCTCCACCAGTTCGCCATCAGGTGACAGGCCCGAGAATACCACACCGGCCTCTTCGAACGCCGCGCGGTAGGCATTGTTCACTTCGTAGCGGTGGCGGTGGCGCTCGGCAACTTCCAATTCACCGTAACAATGATAGGCCCGGCTGTTGGGTTTGACCACGCACGGGTAACTGCCCAGGCGCATGGTGCCGCCCTTTTCGGTCACACCCTTCTGCGACTCCATCAGATGAATGACCGGATGGGTGGCCATGGCGTCGAACTCGGCACTGTTGGCCATTTCCAGGCCCACCAGATCCCGGCCCATTTCGATCATGGCACACTGCAGGCCCAGACAGATACCGAAGAAGGGAATTTTGTTTTCCCGCGCGTATCGGATGGCGTTGACCTTGCCGGGAATGCCGCGGTCACCGAAGCCACCCGGGACAAGAATGCCGTGGCAGTCGTCGAACACTTCGCGCAATTTTCTATCGCCGACCTCATCACCCTCCAGGGTTTCCGAGTCGACCCAAACCTGCTCGACCCCCACGTGGTTGGGAATGCCGGCGTGGATGAAACTTTCGATGATGCTCTTGTAGGCATCCCTCAACTCGGTGTACTTGCCGACGATGGCGATGCGCACTTTGTCTGGTGGATTGACGATCACGCTGACCATGCGTTCCCAATCGCCCAACTCGGGTTCAGGGGTATCAAAGCCCAGACGCTCGCACAGCAGGCGATCAAAGTGCTGCTTGTGCAGGTTCATGGGCACCTGGTAAATGCTCGGGACATCCTGTCCTTCAAACACACTTTCGTAGGGCAGGTTGCAGAACAGGGCAATCTTGCGGCGTGCGTCTTCACCGATGGCATGGTCGGCCCGGCACATCAGGAAATCCGGTTGGATGCCGATGCTGCGCAGCTCGCGCACCGAGTGCTGGGTGGGTTTGGTTTTGATTTCGCCGGCGGCCGCAATATAAGGAACCAACGTCAGATGTACCGACGCGGTGTCGATGGCCGGCAACTCGAGGCGGAATTGGCGAATGGCCTCAAGGAAAGGCAGGCTTTCGATATCGCCCACCGTGCCGCCGATTTCGGTGATGACCACATCGACATCAGGATGTTCCTGGGCGGGCAAGAGAATCCGGCGCTTGATCTCATCAGTCACGTGCGGGATGACCTGCACCGTGCGCCCGAGGTACTCGCCCTTGCGCTCCTTGGACAGGATCGTTTCGTACACCCGACCACAAGTCAGGTTGTTGATCTGCGAGAGATTCGTATCGGTGAACCGTTCGTAGTGGCCCAGATCGAGGTCGCACTCCGCGCCATCATCCAGGACAAAAACTTCACCGTGTTGGAACGGGCTCATGGTGCCCGGATCAACGTTCAGGTAGGGGTCGAATTTCTGCATGATGACGCTCAGTCCACGAGCCTTCAGCAGATTGCCCAGGGACGCCGCAGCGATCCCCTTACCCAAAGCGGAAACCACGCCGCCGGTCACGAATACGAACTTGGCCATTTTGTCCTCTTCCTGATCCTCGCGGATCGGTCACATCGACTTAGTCACGGTCCTGCGGCCAGAGCCGACGAACCTCTTCCAGATCAGCCGGCGTATCGACGCCGACGGGTGCTTGTGCAATTTGGTGCACTTGAATATTCATGCCGTTTTCCAGAGCGCGCAATTGTTCCAGCCCCTCGGCCATTTCCAGTGGCGTGCGTTCCAGCTCGAGGAAGCGCAGCAAGGAGGTCCTGCGAAAAGCGTAGATGCCCACATGCCTGAAGGCCACTTCATGCCCCCGAACTTCGGAGCCCGGAAAGCTGCCGGGAATGGGCGCCCGCGAAAAGT
>DAOVTU010000207.1 GCA_030632925.1 Candidatus Krumholzibacteriia bacterium
CGCATTCAAAAATGGCTCGATGGCGCGCGTGATCTGACGGGCCGGGGCGTTGACGTGGCCGGTTATGTGGTCGACCCCAGTGAAGGCGGCGGCTTGCCGCCTTTGGCCGGTGGCGAAGTGCCGTGGCTGGGTCGGCGCAGTGATATCATTGAAGTGGTGCGGCGCTACCGCATCTCGCAGGTGGTTTTTTGGGACAACCCCGAAGTGGGCGGCGCCGAGGCGGATCAGGATTGGCAACTGCTGGCCTCTCTGCGCCGGTTGCGTGTGCGCCTGCGTTGGCAAGTGGGAGGAGCCTGGCTGCTGGCTGCCGGTGCCCGTCCGGAAATGTTCGGCAACGAATTGAGCGCCGTGCAGAGTTCCGGCAGCGGCATGGCCGTGCGCGCCCTGGGCGATCGCCTGGTGGCCATCGGGTTGGGTTTGGTCCTTGGTGTTCTGGGCGCTGTGCCCTGGCTGTGGTTGCGCCTGGTGCGGGTGCCGGCTGGGAAGGCCCGCTGGTTGAGCCTGACGGCGTCTGATTTGTGGGGGCACGACCCACGGCTCACGCTGGCCATTTCGCAGGAGGGCAAGGTCTTGCCTTTGCTATGGCAGTGGTGTCTGGCCGGATCGCTTTTGCGCGGCCGTTTGGCCGTGCTGGGACCACGGCCCTGGACCATGGGTCGGGTTGATGCGCCCCGCGAACCCGGTGACGTGCTCGGCTTCTGGCGGTCGGAGCCCCGGGCCCCGGGCCTGGCGGGTCGCTGGAGTCACGAAAAGGGACAAAAAGGATGGTCTGCCTGGGTGGCGACCTGGAAACAACTCTGGCAGAATCCGGGGGGCTTTGGCGTACTCGGTGCACGCCTCGATGGCGACGACAAGACTGAAATACGGGACCACGAATCAAAAACAAATACCGACCCGGATGCGGTTGGCAATATTTCTCCGTCCGCATGAGGAACTCCGAAGGAAGGCTTGGATGATGAAGGCCCATATCACATATCGCAATGGCAATTGGGGACTCGTGCTGGGAGTGGCCCTGATGGTTCTGGGATCTCTGGCACCAAATTTCCTGATGTCCAGCGCGCAGGCGCAGTCCACGGATTTTGAACAACTGATTTATGCGCGCCAAACCAGTGCCTTGCTGGAACACGACGGGCTTGTCATCGGCGGTGTGCAAGGTGGTGGGCTGGTCTTCTGGCAGGCCGATGACCCGACGGTGTATGAACGCCTGGCCGCCGGTACGGAACTTTCCGGCAACGACGTGACGGACCTGGCCTGGACCGGTCAGCATGTGTGGGTCGCCACCCTCGGCGGAGGCCTGACCCGCATCACGAACGTGGCCGGCGATCGCAGTTTTCGCCAGTACGCCAGCAACCTTGGCAGCCTCAATGTGAATGCCGTCACCGGTGTGCTGGTGGGGCAGAGCGAGCGGGTCTATTACGGCATGGATGGCGGCGGCGTGGGGCAGATCACTGATGGCCTGTCGGGCGCGGTGTTCACTGCCGAACAGGACAACCTGATTTCCAACGACGTCAACTCGGTGCAGGTTTATGACGGCGATCTTTTTGTGGCCACACCGGTGGGCATTTCCCGTTTTGCCAACAACCTTTTTACGGATCAGAACGCGGGGCTGGGCAGTCTCGTGGTCCATGATCTGGCCCTGGATACGGCGGGCAATCTTTTGGCCGGCACCGAAACCGGTGTGTACCGCTGGGATGCGGCAGGCTCCACCTGGAATCTGGTGGGCGCCGACGCTTCGCCGGTGCTGGAAATCAGTTGCGCCAATGACCTGATCTACACCCGCAACATTGCGGTGCGTGTGTACAACGGCACCTCCTGGCAAACCCTGGCCCGGCCCGCGGGCATCGCCGGGGCCATCTACGCCGGCAACGATTTTTGGCTGGGCGGCCAGGCCGGATTGAATTCGGGTACCGAGTATGCCATCCGCAATGCCTACGTGGCCCGCCTCAGCGGCACGACTTCTTTTGATGTCGTCGAACTGCCCGCTTCCCAGGTACTGGGCGCCGCCGGCGTCGCTTTCAGTGGCAGCACTCCCTACATCGGGGCCCAGGCCTGGATGTCGGTCATCAGCTCCCGGCATGGCGAAACGTGGCAGCACACGCCCTTCGCCGAAGGTGTCAGCAACGGCCTGTCCCTGGCCATGGCCGGTGGGCCGGATGGCAACGTTTGGACCTCACTGTACGGTGGCACGGGACTCGCGAAGATTGACCCTGTTACGGGCGTGGCCGAGGTGATCAGCCCGAGCAACAGTGGCCTGCAAGGCAAGAGCATCGTGAACGTGCTGGTGCATCCGGACGGGCCGGTGGTGACCATGCACGATTGGGTCGATGCCGAAAAAGTGGAAATTCTGGTGGACCCGGCCAACCCGGCCGCGGCCGGCAGTTGGATGGTCTTGCCGCTGACTGATGGCCTGGGCGATGGTCCGAGTGTGTGGGACGCCGTGGTGCAACGCGCGGACGTGATCTGGTTCGCGGTTGAAGCGGTGGGCCTGGTGCGCTGGGACATCAACGGGCCTCTGGCTGGCCCTGACGACCCCTTGACCTGGCTGGACCAGAGTGATGACCGCTGGGACTCGCCCTTGACGGGTATCCCGGGCAGTGTCCTGGACCTGACAGTGGCCTTTGGCCTGGAGGTCGGCACGGACGAATCAATCTGGGTGGGCGGCAATGGATTATTGCAGTTCAGCTACGATGAAACTTCCCGCTCGGGCACCTTGCTGACCAGCGTGGGCGAAAAAACCAGTGCCCTGATCAGCGGCCTGGTCAATGGCAACGTCAGCGATATAGTCCGTGATGCCAACGGGCACATCTGGGCCGCGACCGCCAGTGGAGTCAACCGCGTGCGTGGATCAGGCGCAGATTTCGAGGTCGACACCTTCATCGATCTGGCCAACTTTTTTGCCAACCCCAGTTATGGCGTGTTGTATTCGCCCAACGTGATCTCGCCCTTGCCGGGCAACACCTACCGCAAGATTGCCGCCAGCGCCGACCGCAGGCAGATCATCGTCAGTGCCGATCAGGGTGCGAGCCTGATCACTGTCGGCAGCGGTGGGGGAACCTTGGAGCCGACCCTGGAAAGCGCCTACGTGTATCCCAACCCATTTACGGGTGATGGTGGCGCGGGCCTGGCCATTGGCGGCCTGCCCGCCGGCGGCACCGCGAGCGTGGAAATCTACAATCTTGACGGCCAGTTGGTTTACCTCGACAAGGAAGTCACTCCGGAAACCGGTTTCTGGACGGGCACCAATCGGGTGGGCGAAGAAGTCAGCACCGGCATGTATGTGGTGCGCGTGACCTCCGGCGGAGTGTCCCGGACAATGACCCTCGCTGTGGTGCGATGACCAAAGACCTGCCACAGGCGGATTCGGATTTTGAGGTGGGCGTGGCCGAGGCTGCGCCCGCCGATTGGTATACCCTGTTGCAGGCCGATCCGGCCGCTGATTATCCCCACACCTCCCATTGGCACGACAGCGTTTGCAATCACCGGCCCGGCTCTCGCCAGCTTTGGTGGGCCGTGCGTCAGGGGGGCAAACTGGTGGCCGGGCAAGGTGCCGTGCTGACTCCTTCTTTCCGACGCATAGCGCGCCTGTTGCCGTTGCACCGCATCGACAGCAGCATCGAAGGCACCAGCGGTGGTCCGTTGCTGCATCCAGACCTGCCGGATGCCGTTCAGGACCAACTTTTCACCCGCCTGACAACGGACTTCCTGGCCCATCGTCCAGGCGGATTGGCTTCCGCCGCGGTGGCCTTGAACCCTCTCAGTGAGGCTCGCTTCGGTCATCTGCTCACGGCCGATCAGGGTTGGTTGCGGCACGATTCGCCCACGGCCATGGTCTCGCTCGAAGGCGGGCTGGAAGTCGTGGAAAAACAACGGATGGTGATGAACAAGCGTAACGAGCGCAACCGGGGCCTGCGCCGCGGAGCCGAGGTTTTTGCCACCCGCGATGCTGACCTGTTGGCCGCCTATTACCTGATCTACGCTCAAGCGAGTGCCCACTGGGGCGTGACGCCGACCTCGCAGGGGTTGTTGCAGGACTTGCTGCAGGACCCGCAGGATCAGGTGTTTCTGACCTGCGTGCGCCAGGAGGGGCAGGTCATCGGTGGTCACCTGTGCCTGCATCAGGGGGACAGGGTTTTTGCCTGGAACGGGGTCACGGATCCGGCTTTTGCCCGCACTCATTTTCCGGCCACCCTCTGCTTTTGGGGCGACTTGACGGAGGCTTGTCGCCGGGGCGCCAAGTGGCTGGATTTTGGGGCCAGTGGTGGCATAAATTCCTTGTCCGGTTTTAAAAAATATTTCGGTGCCGAACTGATGGAGCGTGGATTTTACGTCAACGATTCGGCCGGGCTGAAAGTCTTGCGCCGGTTCGGTGACCTGAGCGGACGGGCGAAGGACGGGGCGAGTGACCGCTGGCACGACGGAGCCACGGGCAAGCCGCGCGCCGGAGGTCCGGCGTGAAGCTGATCGAAGCCGGCAGCAAGATTCTCTTCAGTCGCGTGGGCCAGGTGCTGGCCAACGCGACCCTGGTCATGATCGTGGCCAATATTCTGGGGCCTGAAGGGCAGGGGCACTACAGCCTGACCATGGCTCTGGCCATGCTGATGGCCTCGCTGCTCGGTGGAGGCATGGGCCTGGCTGCGGTGCCGCCGCTGCGTCAGGGCAAGATCAGGCCGACCCGTATGTTCGCCGCCCAGATGATCTGGGTCGTGGGCATGGTGGGAGTGATGTTCCTGTTGGGCTGGGGGTCGACCTTTGGTTACCTGCGCGAAGTATTGGGCGAGCATCTGGGCTGGTCGCGGCACCTGGGGTATGTGGTGGCCGTGGCGGCCGTCGGCATCCTGGGGTTTGAAACGTTTTCCTACGATCTGCTGGCTCGGGGCCGGTTGGTGGTCGGCGCGGCGGTCAATGGCTTCCGGGCCGTGGGGCATCTGGGTCTGATTGCGGTTTTGGCTGTGACTGGATCCCTCACTTTTGACCGCACCGTGGGCGCTTTGGCCTTGGCCCAGGCCTGCGGCATGCTGATGATGTTGTACATCCTGGTGCGGGAAATCAGGCGTGGAAAGACTGTGGTCGCGGCGCCGGTCGATACGGTCGCCAGCGTGTCGGCTCAGGCGAACGTGGAGGAAGTGCCCGATGACCTGAACGAACGCAGTCTGCTGGCCATCATTGGTTACAACCTGCGCCGAGGCTGGCTGGGTCAGATCTCGGCTGTGGCCTATTTCCTGTTGCTGCGCCTGGATCAGGGCCTGCTGGAGCATTATCGGGGTGCCGCCGAAGTGGGCATCTATTCCATAGCTGTTTATCTGGGTGAAATGTTGTGGCTGCTGCCGGGAGCCTTGACCCCGCTGCTGGTGCACAGCTCGGCGGCTCATGCGTCCGACCCTGAACGCGACCGGACGGCGGCCAAAGCGGTGCGGTTGGGTATTCTGGTGACCCTGGCGGTGGGCGTGCCGCTGTTATTCCTGGTCGACCCGATGCTGAAGATTTTTGCCGGTGGCGAGTACGCCTCGGCCGGTGGGGCGTTCAAGGCCCTGCTGCCCGGCATCGTGATCTTTGCGCCCGGCGCCGTTCTGGCTGGCGATTTTATCGGCCGCGGCAAACCTCATTGGAACACCCAGGCCAGTGCCTTGACGGTGCTGGTCAATATCGTGGTTGGTGTGCAGCTCATCCCCGTCCATGGGGCCATGGGGGCGGCCTGGTCCAGCACCATCGCGTACGCCTGCGGCACCTTTGTCATGCTGGCCCGCTTTCGCCGGGCCACCGGAATGTCCCTGCGCGGGATGATCCTGGGGCAGCACCGGCGCATGATTGTGCCCGCGGACGACGAATCCAGCACCTGATTCCCGCCTATTTGACCAAAATCGTGGTGGGGATGGGGGGCCAATTTGCCGCCTGCTTCAAAGCGTGATTTTTTCGGCGAAATAACCCACAAAAAATGCATCTCAAAAACACAAAAAGAAGGCGAAAACGCCTTCTTTTACCCGTTTACCACACGAATTTCGTAGTTAACCATACCTAAAAAACATGCACAAGGATGTTGACACTGTGGTGGTGACAGGCTATTCTCCGGTGGTGATGAGAGGTGACCAAAGGTGATGGGTGGGGAAAACAAGAGGGAGCCCAGTTTAATGGCGGGTGGCCGA
>DAOVTU010000054.1 GCA_030632925.1 Candidatus Krumholzibacteriia bacterium
CGCAACTGCCGAGGGCGTTTCGCGCCAGCCAGTTCTTCAAGGCATTTTCGAAGGGAGTTACATACACGTCGTCGCCCCAGACCGTCAGCACGTTGGGGTGCACTCCACTGAAGTGCCCCCAGTAACCATAGCCGGTCAGAAAATGTGTATTGAGCAGGTCAGGCTGCAAATCGGCCAGGATGGATTTCACTTTGCGCAGGGAAAAAAGATACCGCAGTGGCTTGGGACCAACGCCCGCCCGGATGTCGTGCACGGTCACGCCTTCGACCGGCCCCGGCTGCACGGTCAACAGGTGGCAGTCGTGTCCCCGCTGGGCAAACCAACGGATCCACCGCTCGGTGTGGATGTGGCGTCCGATGGAAAGGAAAGCCAGGCGCATGGTCTTCTCCGGAGAGGCCCTCGCAGGCCATAGTGCAGGTGGTGCCGGGAGCCGGGATCGAACCGGCACGGAGCAACGCTCCGAGGGATTTTAAGTCCCTTGCGTCTACCAATTTCGCCATCCCGGCACCAGAAATTAACAATATTGCGTGGATAATGCGGAGGCCACCGGACTATGTCAATCCAGACTATGCCAATCCACCAGATGAATCAGCCGGACACTTCACGGCAACTTCTATCACGAGCAAAAAAAAACCAGTCCGAAGACTGGTAGATTGGAGGCGGCACCCAGAGTCGAACTGGGGATGACGATTTTGCAGACCGTTGCCTTAGCCACTTGGCTATGCCGCCCCGAATCAATACTTACGCGAGAAAGTATGTTGAAAATCCGGCAGGATGTCAACTCACTCGCCTGCGTTTCGGAAAAAATCCATCCTGGTAGAAAAATCGGGGAGCATCCTTTTTGGATCCTCCCCGATTGATCTGGAGCGGGCAACGAGACTCGAACTCGCGACAGCTACCTTGGCAAGGTAGTGCTCTACCAGCTGAGCTATGCCCGCTCGAAAGGTCTAGGAGAGATAATGTCTGAACGGGGAGATGTCAAACCGAAAGTCGATAGTTTCTCGGTTAAATCCCGACAAGTTCCCGATACAGATCAGCCGTCATGCCCGCCACCCGGTCCCAGCTATAGTGTTCAATGGCGTGGATTTGGCCCGCAGCGCCCAGCCGCACCCGCCGAGCCTCGTCCGGCAGGGTTTCGGCCAGCTTGCGCCCCAGGTCGGCCGCATCTCCGCTGGCAAAAAGCACCGCATTGCCACCGGCCGCTTCCACATTGGGCGGAATGTCGCTCACCAGGCAACAGCGCTGGTAACTCATGCCCTCCAATAGGGTAATGGACAGCCCCTCGAGAGTGGACGGCAGTACCATCAACTCCGCATTGGTGAACAGCTCGTCCAGGACCGGACCGTGCACATAACCCAGGAAATGCACACCCTCCGGCGCCTCACGCTTCAATTTGTCCACATAGCCCGGCGTGAAGCCGGCATCACCGGCAATCACCAGTTCATATTCCTGGCGCAGGGCGGCCGGCAACCGCCGCCAGGCGTCCAGCAACAGGTGACACCCTTTTTCAGGCACCAGGCGTCCCACAAAGAGGGCATACTTGCCCGTGATGCCCGCCTGCCGGATCAGGTCCGGCTCCCGGTACACCGGCGGCACGATCCCGTTGGGAACATAGGTCGTCGCCTGCTTATGCTGGGCCAGATAGTGGGCCCGCAGCGCCTTGGAAACCACGATGGTCCCCGAGGGCGCCCGCACACTGGTCGCCTCGCCCACCTTCAGGATCCGGCTGGCCACCGGCCCCCATTTGTCCCGCTGCCAATCCAGGCCGTGCACCGTCACCACCGTGGGCTTACCCCGCAACAGGCGCGGAATGCCCGCCAGCAGGCCAGGCCCCAAGGCGTGATAGTGAACCAGATCCACGTCGCGGAACAAGACGTCGGCGGTGGAAAGAACCGTATGGGTGATGGCATCCAGATGCTTGGTGGGAATGCTGGGCAGACGACGGACCTGAACACCGTCCAGGTCCGTCGGTCCATTCATCTGGCTGTAGTGCGGCCGACTGTAAATATCGATGTCGATACCCAGCGCCGGCAAGCGCGCGGCCAACTCAGCCACGTGTTTCTCGATCCCACCGTGGATGGGTGGGTACCCCTTCTGGCCAATCATGGCCACCCGCAAGGGGCGCTGATCGGCGGTCTTTTGCCGGGACCGGTTCGTCAATCGGTGTCCAATCCGTCGGTCCCAACCCTACCGGATCAGGCGTCGAAATTCAGGGCCACGCGGCGGCCTTCTTCCTTCATCGACTGGCAGGCACCCTCGAGGACCTGGACCACTTTCAAGCCGTCCACGCCGCTGCTGAGAGCCTTGGTCTTGCCGCCAATCAGATCCAGGAAATGTCCCGTCTCTGCCTTGAGCGGCTCCAGCCCATCCAGACGCGGAATGAAAACATCACCTGCGCGGTAGAGCAACTGGAATTCGCCAAAGGTTTCATAATGGGGCTGCACGTCCACACCCTTGTCGTACACCCGGATTTTCTCGGCCGGGGAAACGTCATCGTAGACCAGCATCTTCTTGCTGCCCACGAAGGTGCAGTTGCGGATCTTGTTCGGATCCAGCCAACTGACATGAATGTGCGCCAGGATGCCACCGGGGTACTCCAGAGTAACGAAGGCCACATCTTCGATTTCCAGTTTGCGCTGCACGTAGCAGTGGCCCGTTGCCGAGACACTGATAGGGTCGGCGTCAAAAAGGAAATTCAGCATGGCCACATCGTGGGGCACCAGATCCCAAACGACGTTGGCGTCCTTCTGGAAGATGCCCAGATTCACGCGGGACATGTTCACATAGTACATGTCCCCCAGCTCACCAGCGTCCATCAGTTCCTTGATTTTGCGCACCGCCGGTGCGTACACAAAGGTGTGCCCGACCATGACCTGCAGGCCGCGCTTGGCGCCCTCGGCATTCAAGGCCCGACAATCGTCGCTGTTGGTGGCCATGGGCTTTTCGAGGAACAGATGCTTGCCAGCTTGGAGCACTTCCATGCCCAGCTTGAAGTGGGTCGACATGGGCGTCGCCACGACCACCGCTTCGACTTCGGGATCCTGCAGGATCTCCTTGTAGTCGGTGGTCTTGGTGGTGCCAGGGTAGAGCAAGCCCACCTGATTGAGGCGGTCCTTGTCCAAATCAGAAATGTAGGCCAAGTCGCATTCGGGCTGAGCGTTCAGATTCCGAATCAAGTTCGGACCCCAATAACCACAGCCAATCACACCCGTCTTGATCATTTCCGGATCTCCTTGAAGTGGGACGAGAATTAGGATCTGCACCCTATTCAGTGCAGCCCAGAATCAATCTATCGTCAACATTGACCGGGACTTGAATGGGGTTCCAAATATGGCATACCCATCCTCCGCAGGCAAAAAAATCCAGGCAACTCATCATCACTACAGAATGAGATCAGAATGAAAATGCCTGGACCAGAAGCTCGCGGCTTTTAGTAGCCTCCGGTCCCTTTGAGGACCACGGGAATGGTTTTCAGGAGAATTTTGAGATCCAGCACGGGCGACCACTCGTTGATGTAGCGCACGTCCAGACGCACCATTTCTTCAAACGAGACCGAACTGCGGCCACTGACCTGCCACAGACCAGTCAGGCCCGGGACGGCCTTGAGCCGCTCCATATGCCAGGGCTGGTAGTTTTCGATCTCATAGGCGATAGGCGGTCGGGGGCCGACCAGCGACATCTCACCCATGATGATATTGAAGAGTTGGGGCAATTCATCCAGTGACGTGCGGCGCAGGAGGCCACCGATGGCGGTGATGCGAGGGTCCTTTTTGAGCTTGAAGACTTCTTCGCCTTCGTTGGACTCTGCACAACCGCTTTTGTCACCATTGATGAACATGGCCGCAAACTGGCGATGAATGGCATCATCACTGTTGTGGGCCATCGAGCGGAACTTGTAGAATTTGAATGGTTGACCGTCACGACCGAGTCTTTCCTGGACGAACAGGACAGGACCCGAGCTGGATTGTTTCACCAGCAGGGCGATCAAGAGCATCAGGGGCGAGACAACCACTAGCATGGCCGTAGCCAAAAGGACATCAACGGCACGCTTGATGCGGCCGTAGGGTCCGTAATACTTCGTGGTGTCAGCAGGAATGAAGAGCTTCGGAGATGTTAAGGCATAATCGCCACTCACAACCGCAAAAGCTGCCGCGTCTTCCTTCATGGTGCACATTCTCCCTTTGCCAAAGCAAAGTTGATGATGTTTATGAGGCTGAAAGACAATGAACGCGTTAGCTTTGGGCCATCCGAACCTTTCAAGTTGAATTGAAGACTGATTTGTCGGTTCGCAGGATTTCCTACCCGCTCGAATCAACAACAGAACAGATTATAGCACGCATGATCAGATGACGTCCACCTCAAAAAGGATTTTTTTTGATGTCATCAGGTGGCCAAAATTATTCTTTTGCCTTTAAAGGGTGAAAAACCTATCCTGTTGGGGAAAATCTAGCTGACTATGTGCCCCTGGCGAACCACCAAAAAACTAGGTGATACGCCTCTGTCCCATTCTTGGCCATATTGCGGAAACGCTGTGCTAGGAGGGCTGTTGCCCTGAGAGGAGCTTAAAAATGGCTGACAAGATTCAGATCGCACCCGCAAGCGGGAAACTGGGGATTCTGACCCCCGGCATGGGTGCTGTATCTTCGACCTTCATCGCGGGAGTGCACGCTATTCGTGCCGGCCTGCGTCTGCCCATTGGCAGTTTTACCCAGATGGGCCACATCCGTCTGGGCAAGCGCGCCGAAGAGCGCCAACCGCTGGTGAAGAACTTCGTGCCTTTGACCGAACTGAATGACATCGAATTTGGCGGCTGGGACATTTTCACCGACTCCGTCTACGATGCCGCCGTCAACGCCGGCGTTCTGGAAAAAGAACTGCTGGACCAGTTGAAGCCCGAGTTGGAGCAGATCAAGCCCATGACTGCGGTCTTCGACCAGTACTATGTGAAGAAATTGGAAGGTACCCACGTCAAGACCGGCACCAAATGGGAACTGGCCCAGGCCTTGATGCAGGACATGGAGAACTTTAAGAAGGAAAAGGGTTGTGACCGCCTGGTCATGGTCTGGTGTGGTTCGACCGAGATCTATCTGCAGCCGAGCGATGTGCACCAAACGGTCGCCGCCTTCGAGCAGGGTCTCAAGGATGACCACAAAGACATCGCCCCCAGCATGATTTACGCTTATGCGGCCATCAAGATGGGCGTGCCTTATGCCAATGGTGCACCCAACCTGAGCGCCGACTTCCCCGCGCTGGAAGAACTGGCCAAAGAGACCCGCTCCGGAACCTGTGGCAAGGACTTCAAGACGGGCCAGACCCTGATGAAGACCATCCTGGCCCCCGGCTTCAAGGCCCGCCAGATCGGTATCGCCGGCTGGTTCAGCACCAACATCCTGGGCAACCGCGATGGTGAAGTGCTGGATGATCCGGAATCCTTCAAGACCAAGGAAGAGTCCAAGCTCAGCGTGCTCGATACGATCCTGCAACCGGATCTGTATCCTGACCTGTACGGCGACCTCTACCACAAGGTGCGGATCAACTACTACCCGCCCCGTGGTGACAACAAAGAGGGCTGGGACAACATCGACATCTTCGGCTGGTGCGGACGCCCCATGCAGATCAAAGTCGATTTCCTGTGCCGCGACTCCATCCTGGCCGCACCTCTGGTGCTGGACATGGCTCTGTTGCTGGATCTCGGCAAACGCGCCGGCCTGCCCGGTGGCATCCAGGAATGGTTGAGCTTCTACTTCAAGAGCCCGGTCATGCCTGCGGGTCTCGAAGCGGAGCACGATCTGTTCATCCAGCAGACCAAGCTGAAGAACACGTTGCGCTGGTTGATGAATGAAGAAGCGGTTACTCATCTGGAAGACTAGATGAGCTGCTTTAGCAGTTGAAATGACGGCCCCGGCTTGCCGGGGCCGTTTTTTTTAAGGGAGTATCATGAGCGACAGCACACAGTGGAACCTGGAGATTATCCCGGTCGGCCCCCTGCAGATGAACTCGGTCCTGCTGACGGCCCAGGGCCCCGATTGTCCTGAAGGCGGCGAAGCCATCCTGTTTGATCCCGGCGAGGAAGCCCCGCGCCTGCTGGCCAAAATAGAGGCCTCCGGCTGCAAACTGACCCACCTGCTGGCCACCCACTGCCATTTTGACCACATCGGAGCCGGCGCTGCCATCCAGGCCGTGCACGACCTGCCCCTGATCTGCCACTCAGGCGCCGTGCCCGTTATCCAAACCCTGCAAGCGGCCCAGGCCATGTACGGCCTGCCGACCACCGAAACACCCCGCTGTCAGACGGACCTCGCCGATGGCGATACGATCCCCTTTGCCGGCCAGGAGATCACCGTACACTACGTGCCAGGCCACTCACCGGGCCAGGTGATGTACGTGCTGCCGGGCATCGCGCCGGTTCACGCCCTGGTGGGCGACTGCATTTTTCACAATGGAGTTGGTCGGACGGATTTGCCGGGCGGCGATTTTCCCACCCTGGAAAAAAGCATCCGGGAGCGCATTTACACACTCCCGGATGAGACTGTCATTGTGCCAGGCCATGGGCCGGACACCACTGTTGGTTACGAGAAGGCCACCAACCCGTTTGTTCGCCCTTAGCAGGCGCTTGGTCAGGTCGTGGTGTTCTTTGCGGCATTGGCAGCGTTGGCTGCGTTTTCCGCCGCAATTGCCTCTTTGCCAGCCTCGATGGCCTCGCGCTTCTCGACCTTTATCTTCTCCAGCTTCTGGTGCTTCTTCAAGAATTCCTTCTTGATCCAGTCGCGGTAAAGGCTGGCGCCGAGGCAGCCCGAATCGTAGGCATAAATGCTCTGCGACGCGGCCGGAGCCTCCTCGATCTTGATATTGTTGGTGATGATGGTCTTGAAGACATCAGCCGCCGGGTAAACATTGCCCAGCTCCTTGCGCACCGGCTTCTGCAGAGGCGTACGGCCATCCTTCTGGGTGATCAGCACACCGATCATCTCCAGCCAGATGTTCTGACGTTCCTGGATCTTTTCGATCAGCTCTTTCATTTGATGCAACGGCGGCACGGCCAAGCCACTGCATTGGGTCGGAATCAGAGCATAATCGGCAGCCACCAGAGCGTTCTGGGTCAAGACCCCCAGGTTCGGCGGCGTGTCGATGATGATCCAGCCATAAGACGTGGAAAGGCTCTGGACCACCTTGGTCAAACGGTCGGTGATCTGCGTCTTGGCCATGCTCTCGAGCGAGGGGTTCGACGGCAGAATGTCGATGTTCTCGTCGTAGATGGTCGAGGCGATGCCATCCTGAGGGGTGATCGCCCGGCGCAGCACATCAAAGATGCTGCGGGCTGGCGGTTCGCCGTCCAACTTGCCCAACAGGGTGCTGGTGGCGCTGCCATGGGGATCCATGTCGATGACCAGGCAGGAGGAAGTGACGTCACTGTAGCGGGTCAGGCCCGCTGCCAAATTGATGGCGGTAGTGGTCTTACCGCTTCCACCTTTGTGGTTTACAACCGCGATTACGTTGCTCATTCATGTCCCCTGGAAAGAGCCTGGCCCCCGGAATTCCCCCAATCGAGCTGTTCAGGACAGTCCATATTGGAAGAATTTCACCGGAGAAATTTTCCGGAAAATACAGTGTGGTAATATAGGCGCAAACGCCTTCAGTTGAAAGGAAAAACCGGTTTTTGGCCCAAATCGTCAGCCAAGGAGGACAAAAAGATGGTGTTCAACGGATGTTCAACTGCAAGGCCAATATCACTTCGAAAAGGCTGAGATGATCTGTGGAATCAAATTCGACCTCGGGTTGGTTGTCGAAACTCGACTTCGGCACAAATGATCCCGTGTCGAAACCGGAGCGGCTGAAGCGCGCTTCGGCTCTCAGGCTAAGTTCCGGACTGACGGTCTTCAAGTACCCCAGGCCGAGGCGCACACCCAACTGTTTCTGGTCCAGCTCTTCTTCGCGGGCCGCCGAAATGCGATTCCAAACCACCCCGGCAGTGACAAAAGGATAAGACTCCAGCCGGGCCAGGCGCACTTCGCCCGTCAACCCCAGGGTTGTGACGGTCATCCGGTCATACAGAAAGACAGCGCCTTGCTGCCCTTGCAAAGCCTCGG
The DNA here is from genome assembly GCA_030632925.1 of Candidatus Krumholzibacteriia bacterium. Classification (GTDB taxonomy): domain Bacteria; phylum Krumholzibacteriota; class Krumholzibacteriia; order LZORAL124-64-63; family LZORAL124-64-63; genus JAGRNP01. The sequence goes on from DAOVTU010000054.1 coordinate 8,088, forward strand.
CCGCGACGTCCATGCGTGTCGAACTGATGTCCGCCAACAGGGACCACTGGGGCCCCATCTGACGGCCGACAAACAACCCCATGCCAAAATTGTTTTCCAAAGAGGCGTTGAAGCGCTCGGAGGTGAACGGCACGTCTGAGACCCAGGGCCCCGCGGCGCCCGTCAGCGTTTCCACGTGCCACAGGTCTCCACCGCCCTGGAAGCCCCCTCCCATTCCGACAAACCAGCGGGAACCGCCATTGGCCAAGTGGTCCCACTCTGCCTTGTCCTCGACCTTGGGCGCCGGTTCGGGCGCGGGCTTGTGGCGTCCGGTATCACTGCGTGTGCGGTCACTTTGCCCCAGCACCACCGACGGCATAATCACCAGGACCACAGCGACAGCCAACACGATCCGCAGGGTGCTTTTGACATTGGAGAAGATCATAACAAGCCCATCTCCGGCCCGCGGGCTGCCGGTTCAAAAAGAGTTGGCGTTCAGGACTGGGGACCCTTCGTGGTGAAGGAGCTGGCCACAGCAGCCATGCGGCGGAAAAAGTTCATTTTGTCCATACCCGGCGCGTAGACCAGGATGTCCACGCAGTAGATGCGCCCCTGGGCCTCATCGGGAATGAAGTAGCTCCAGAAGGGGCCACCGCCCACAAATTTGTTGCTGTTCCAGGCGCCTTCCAGTTTGACCGAGGCCACGCCGCCGATTTCGGCTTCGTTCCAGACGAAAGTCTCGGGCAGGATTTCCTCGTTGTGCAGCTTGGTGCCCATCTGCTCACGCAACCTGCCGAGCATGCCAAAATTGGCCAGATCACGCACCGGATTGGCCGACTCGATCCAACTGATGGAGATGCCACGCGAGGGCCCGTTGCGCATCAGTTCCAGGCCAGCGTACCCGTCGGGACGGTATTGGTTCTGGGTGTACTCTCCGGGAATTTCCATAAAGAAGCCGAGGTCCCGCCGGTACTTGTCCATCAGGGCCAGTTGTAGCCCATCGTGACGGTTGCGTCGCAGGATACGGTCGCGATTATTGTCATCGAACAACTCCTGGATTGTTTCCAGATTCTTGTTCAGCAGGCTGGCCAGGCTGTTGCGATCGCGGGACGCCACCACCACCAGATACTGGTACGTCGACCACGGATCCTTGACCTGGACCACGCCCCCGCTGCCGGCATTGATGCGCTGCCAGGCCTCGTCCGAGATGAGCTTGCGGGCCTGTTTTTCGGCGCCACTGCCCTGCCCTATGTGAATGAGGAAAAGCGCGTTCTTGTAACCCTTGGCGGTGTCCCACCTGTCGGGGCCATAGACATCAGGCTTGAAGTTGCCCTCGGGCTTGATGACGAAGGTGGTCTGGGTATTGAAGCGGCCCAGGAATTGCCGGGCCATGGGCTTCATAGCCTCGTCATTGACGACAACAGCCAGGTCCCCATAGGACCCGGCTGCCATCAAAATACCTTTTTCCTTATCGAAACCGCACCCGCTGACCAGTACCAAGGTCAGCAAGACGCCCAACATGGCGCCGGGCAGGGCCATTGCCTTGATCGATTTCACCAACACCGTTCTCCCCAATTGCGGAAAAATCTGGCTGGCTGCACGATCCGGAATATTCCGCGCAGCCCCTACTGTTCCTGCTGTAGATCTAGGGCCTCGGCCCCACTTGTGTCAAGCTGAGCCCGCAGCAAAGCATTCACGTGCTGGTATTGCAACAACGTGTTGGCCAGCCTCTGGTTCTCCACCCGCAGGCGGCGAATGGTGATCAGGTCCTCGGTATTGGACCCGGACCAGCCCCGATCCAGGAATCCCGTCTGCCCACTGATGGCGCCACCACCGGTGGAAACACGCTGCTGAATATTGGACTGATACAACCCGCCGTTGCTCGGCTGGAACAGCGCCCGGCGGTCGGTGGTCACCGCAGCAACGGCGCCACGGTTCGCACCGATGGAATCGGGAGCGCCCATGTTGCCGGTATTGGTCGGGCCAAAGAACATGGCCAGGGCCAGTACCGCAGCCAGACCGACGGCCGTAGCGGCGCCAAAATTGCGCAACCAGGACCAGCGGTCAGCGGTTTTTTCTTCGGACCACGGGTAGTGGGCCTCGCCGGCCGACTGCTGCAATGCCTGGTTCAACTTCAGCTGAAGTTTCCATTCAAAGTTTTCGGGAAGCTCGGGCTCGGTGGCCGCCAGAAGGCGCTGCCCCAACAGCAGGTCTTCGTGGTATTGGCGACAGTCAGCACAGTCCTCCAGATGGTCCCGCAACTTGCCCGTGGCGTCGGGCGGCAG
>DAOVTU010000124.1 GCA_030632925.1 Candidatus Krumholzibacteriia bacterium
GAGATCGTATCGCGGCGAGCAGTATCCGAACCATGGCCAGGGCGAAACCGGCACCGCTATTTGCGCCCTGGCGGCTGAAGCTGATCGAGACCGGCAATCTGGAAGATGACCTACCACGCCTGGCCGAGGTCGACTGGGTCATCGAGGTGGTCAAGGAAGACATGGCCATCAAGAAGATCGTGCTGAACAACGCGGCGCCGCACATCGCTGATCACGCCATCTTTTCCAGCAACACCTCGGGGCTGTCGCTGAACGAGATGGCCGCGGAACTGCCCGAGGCACTGCGCCCCCGCTTCCTCGGCACGCACTTTTTCAATCCGCCGCGTTACATGAAGCTCTTCGAGCTGATCCCGACGGACACCACCGATCCCGAGGTTCTGGCCGATGTCGCCGACTACGCCCGGGACCTGCTGGGCAAGGGCATCGTGCTGGCCAAGGATACCCCGAACTTCATCGCCAACCGCGTGGGCGTGCACGCCATGATGGCCGTCATCCAGATCATGGGCGAGATGGACCTGACCATCGAAGAAATCGACGCCATGACCGGCCCGGCCATCGGACGCCCCAAGACGGCGACCTTCAAACTGGCCGACCTCGTGGGCCTCGACACCTTCCTGCACGTCGCTGACAACATCTACCCCCTGATTCCCGACGACGAAGCCCGCGAAACCTTCGTGGTGCCCGATGTGGTGCGTAAAATGGTCGATAAGGGCCTGTTGGGACGCAAAAGCGGCGCCGGTTTTTACAAGATGACCAAGACCGCCGAAGGCAAGAAGGTCCTCACCCTGGACCTCGAAACCCTCGAATTCCGCGAGAAACAAAGCGCCAAGCTGGGCGAAATCGCAGCCGCCAAGGCCATCGAAGACCTGCCTCAGCGCCTCAAAACCCTCGCCTTTGGCAAAGGCAAAGCCGGCCAGGCCATCTGGAAAATGTTGAGCGCCACCTTCTCCTACAGCGCCATGCGCCTCGGTGAGATCTGCGACCAGGCATCTGAAATCGATCAGGCCGTTTGCTGGGGTTTCAACTGGGATCTGGGCCCCTTCCAGGTGTGGGACGCCATCGGCTTCCGCAAGGTCACCGAGCGGATGAAGGCCGAGAACCTGGCCCTGCCCGCCTGGATTGACGCCCTGTACGAAAGCGGCGCCGAGAACATCTACCGCACTGAAGACGGCGTGGTGCAGTCCCCCACGGCCGAACCGGGCGTGTACGCGGCCCTGCCCACAGATGAACGCATCTTCGACTTCGATATTCTGCGCACGCAGAACCGCGAAGTGAAACGCAACCCCGGTGCCAGCCTGCTGGACCTGGGCGACGGCGTGTTGGGCCTGGAGTTCCACTCGAAAATGAACGCCATCGGCCAGGACACCCTGAACATGGTGATGACCGCCTGCACCGAAGCGGAAAACAACTGGCAGGCCCTGGTGGTGACGAATCTTTCCGACAATTTTTCAGTGGGCGCCAACCTGATGATGCTGATGATGGAAGCGATGGAAGGCAACTGGGAAGACATCAACATGATCATCCACGCCTTCCAGACGGCCACCAGTCGCCTGGAGCACTGCGGTGTGCCCGTGGTCACGGCCCCGGCCGGATTGGCCCTCGGCGGCGGTTGCGAGATGACCCTGGGTGCCAACGCGGTGCGCGCGGCGGCCGAAACCTATATCGGGCTGGTCGAGTTCGGCGCGGGCGTGATCCCGGCCGGCGGCGGCTGCCTCAGGTTGTACCAGCGCAATGTCGACGCCCTGATGGACAAGCGCGACCTGCAACCGGCCTTCCGCAAGACCTTCGAGACCATCGGCACCGCCAAAGTGGCCACCAGCGCCGCCGAAGCGGTGGAACTGGGCTTCCTGCGCCCGGGCGACAGTTGGTCCCTGAACCGCGATCATCTGGCCGCTGATGCCAAGGATCTGGCCTTGGCCATGGCCACCAGCCACTACGTGAGCCCGGTCGAGGACCAGGCCATTCCGGTTATGGGCACGGCGGGCATCGCCCTGGCCGAGTCGGTGCTGTTCAACATGGAACAGGGCGGCTACGTATCGGCCCACGATCGCAAGATCGGCATGGAACTGGCTAAGATTTTGGCCGGCGGCGTGGTGCCCCCGGGCACGACGGTGACCGAAAAAGACATGCTTGATCTCGAGCGCGAGAGCTTCATGCGCCTGCTGGGCGAGCGCAAGACCCTCGAACGCATGGAACACATCCTGAAAACCGGCAAACCCCTGCGCAACTAATGCGGGAAAGTGTAAGGAGACAAAGATGAATAGAGAAGTCGTCGTAGTCAGCTCCCGCCGCACCGCCATCGGTCGCGCGCTCAAAGGGACCCTTCGCCATACTCGTCCGGATGATCTGGGCGCCGCAGTGGTCAAGCAGGTCATGGCCGAATTCCCCAACCTGGATCCGGCCCTGGTCGGAGACGTGATCATGGGCTGTGCCATGCCCGAAGCCGAGCAGGGCATGAACGTCGGGCGCAACATTGCCCTGATGGCTGGCCTGCCGGTCACGGTGCCGGGCATGACCGTCAACCGGTTCTGCAGTTCGGGCCTTGAGACCATCAACATCGCGGCGATGAAGATCGCCATGGGTCAGGAAGATGTCGTCATCGCCGGCGGCACCGAAACCATGAGCATGGTGCCCATGGGTGGCCTGCGGTACCTGCCCAGCCCCCAGATGGCGTCCAAGAACCCCGAGTACCTGACCAACATGGGCATCACCGCCGAAAACCTCGCCGTGCGCGACGAGATCAGCCGCGAAGCCCAGGATGAATTCAGCTTCAACAGCCACCGCAAGGCCACCGAGGCCATCGCAGGCGGCAAGTTTGTCGACGAAATCGTGCCCGTCATGGCGGCCCTGCCGGCCAAGGCGAAAAACGGCAAGCCGACTCTTAAAGAAGTCGAATTCTCCGTAGACGAAGGTCCACGCTCCGACACCACCGCCGAAGCCTTGGCCCGCCTCAAGCCGGCCTTCAAGAACGGCGGCACGGTGACTGCGGGCAATAGCAGCCAGATGAGCGACGGCGCGGCAGCGACCCTGCTGATGACCGCCGAGATGGCCGAGAAAATCGGCGCCACGCCCATCGCCCGCTTCGTGGGCTATGCGGTGGCGGGTGTCGAGCCCGAGATCATGGGCATCGGCCCGGTGGCGGCTGTGCCCAAGGTCATGGCCCAGACCGGCCTTACCCTGGACCAGATGAACGTCATCGAACTGAACGAAGCTTTCGCGGCCCAGAGCCTGTCCGTATGTAAAGGACTTGGCCTGGATCCGGCGGACGAAAGACTGAACCCCAACGGCGGCGCCATTGCCCTGGGTCATCCCCTGGGTTGCACGGGCGCCAAGCTCACTGCCAGCGCGTTGCACGAACTGAAACGCCGCGGCGGCCAGTACGCCCTGGTGACGATGTGCATCGGCACGGGCATGGGCGCTGCGGGAATTTTTGAAGCCATCTAGTTAGGAACCGGGCCGGACATCCGGCCCTCACGATTTGCAAGGAGTGACTAATGTCTGACGCGAAATATCCTACTGGTGGCGAGTTCCTGCTGAAGGAAACGGCTCCCGCCGACTGTTTCACACCGGAAGATTTTGACGAGAACCAACGCATGTTCGCCACCACGGTGGACGATTTCACGGCCATGCACGTGCTGCCCCTGGTCGAGCAACTCGAATACGAGGGCGACACCACCCTGGGCAAGGGCCTGCTGAAGAAGGCCGGCGAAACGGGCCTGCTGATGGCCGACATCCCCGAAGCTTACGGCGGCATGGGCAGCAACAAGGCCACGATCATGCTCATCAGTGAGAAGATCGCGGGCGCGGGCTCCTTTGCCGTGACCCACGGCGCGCAGTCCGGCATCGGCACCCTGCCCATCGTGTATTTTGGCACCGATGAGCAGAAGCAGAAGTACCTGCCGGGCATTGCCACGGGCGAAATCATGACCTGTTACGCGCTGACCGAACCCGGCAGTGGCAGTGACGCCCTGGCCGCGGCCACAACCGCGGTGCTGACTGACGACGGCCAGAACTACGTGTTGAACGGCACCAAGCAGTACATCACCAACGCGGCCTACTCCGAAATCGTAATCCTGTTCGCCAAGATCGACGGAGACCAGTTCACCGGCTTCATCGTTGACCTGAGCAGCGATGGCGTGACCATCGGCGCCGAAGAGAAAAAGATGGGCATCAAGGGTTCCTCCACTTGCGCCATCATTCTCGAAGACGTCAAGGTGCCGGCCGAAAACGTGCTGGGCGAAATTGGCAAGGGCCATCACATCGCCTTCAACATCCTGAATGTGGGCCGTTTCAAGTTGGGCGCCAGCACCACTGGTGGCTCCAAGATGGCTTTGGCCTCGGCCGTGCCCTACACCAAGGACCGCAAGCAGTTCGACACCCCGTTGTGCAACTTTGGCCTGATCCGGCGCAAAATTGCCGATGTGGCCTCGGCCATTTTCGTGGCCGAATCCATGGTCTACCGCACAGCAGGTTTGCTGGATGTCGCCATCGGCACTCTGGACAAGAGTGAAGAGGGCTACGACCGCAAAAGCATCCAGCAGGTGGAAGAGTTCAGCATCGAGTGTTCCATGATCAAGGTCTTCGCCAGCGAAGTCTGCGCTTTGGCCGCCGATGAATGCCTGCAGATGCTCGGTGGCTATGGTTATTGCCAGGAGTATCCGCTGGAGCGCATTTATCGCGACGAGCGCATCAACCGCATCTTCGAAGGCACCAACGAGATCAACCGCATGCTGGTGCCGGGCATGATCATGAAGAAGGCCATGAAAGGCGAGCTGCCCTTCCTGCAGGCGGCAACCGCCGTGGCCGACGAGTTGACCGGATTGCCTTCCTTCGAAGAGCCGGGCGAGCCCGAATTCCTCGAAAACGAAGCCAAACTGGTGGCCAACATGAAGAAAATCGTGCTGGCGACCCTGGGCATGGCTGCCCAGAAGTTCGGCATGGGCCTGAAAGACCAACAGGAAGTGCTGGCCGACATCGCCGACATCACCATGGCGGCCTACGCCTGTGAAAGCGGCCTGCTGCGCACCAAGAAGAAGGCCGAAAAGGATGGCGAAGAAGCCGCCGCCCTGATGGCCAACATGTTCACCCTCTATGTGCACGACGCCATGGAAGACGTGAGCACCTGGGCACGCAACGTCATGGCCGGCACCGTCGACGGTGACGAGCTGCGCACCATGTTGGCGGGCCTGCGGCGCCTGACGAAGCATGATGCGGTCAACCGCACCAAGCTGCACGATGCCATTGCCGAGAAGATCATCGAGGCGGATGGGTTTACGGCTGGTTAGATCCTGAAGTGGTTTGAAAGAAGAATCCCCGGGCCGTTGGTCCGGGGATTCTTTGGGTCTGAATGTAGGTTGATGCGTTATTTCACCAGGGCCATCTTGTTGACCTCGACCTCGCCCCCCATGCGCGCCTCGTAGAAGTAGACCCCCGAAGACACATCACTGCCTTGGTTATCCGTACCATCCCACATCACGAAATCGCTGGCCTCGACGTGGCCATCGATGAGGGTTTTTACCAATTCACCGCGCAGGTTGTAGATCCTAAGCTTCAAGTGCCCGGCGGCCTTGATCGTGTAGGATATTTTCGTCACCGGATTGAACGGGTTGGGATAGCTCGAGACGGCGAATTTGGCGCTGACCGGAGTCAAAACGTGCGACCAGGGTCCTCCATCGCTGACACCAAAGAAGCTCAGCACATCGTCCAGCATCAGAGTTCGGGTTGCCCTCGGCGCCAGGATTTTCGCATTCTGATCGGTGTGCACATACATCAGATCATAGGGCAACGAGACAATGCGGTTGGTCGTGTTGAAATAGTTCAGAGTGGCCGCCGAATAGACATAAGACCCCACATCGTTGTTCGCATCGCCAAACTCCGCCAGACGAGTGGCACCCGCACGGGTGGTGACACCGTCAAAAGTGTTCATACCCTGGCACCCGCCGTAGGCCACCCAGGGTGGCACATTGTAGAAGACTGAATTGCCGGCAGTAGCAAACACCAACGGTGAACTCTGATTATCGATGAAACTCCGGACGTCGTTCGTAGCGACATTCAGCCCCATGACATCCTCAAGGAACGCCAGACCGGAGGCACCGGCGTTGAAACCCAGATCACTGGCCAGATCGTCCCCGGTCAAAAACAAATCCTTGTTCCCGGCACTCATCCAGGTCACCAGGGCGCCGATGTCGTCACCGGCATCGTAGCTGAAGTCACCATTGGAGAGCGTGGTCACACCAAGGTTTCCCGCCGTATACAGCAAATCACGGTAGTGCTCGAGGGCCAACCCGCTGGTGCGGCCGCCTAATCCATTGCCCACACCGCTGCTGGGTCCATTAGTGTAATAGATGTCGTAATCGAGACCCCGATACATATTGAGGTTGGTGAAGGCGCTGTACCATTCGTCTTCACCCCCGCGATTGGCAAAGTCGTTCCAGAACAGGATACCCGGCACATCGAATCCACCAAATCCATCGGCGTGCACGGTCGGCAAGGCGTGGACCACAAAGCTGCTGTTGTAGGCCAAAGGGTTGCTGAAGTCGCCAAAGCCGGATATGTCTGCCGGCAGCGTCGCGAACTGGACATCGCCGGCTACATTATCGCCGGCCCGGATGTAATAATGCAGCACGTCCCCCGGAAAGAGCATTCCGGTATCAGGCAGATCAAATTGCCAACTCGCTTCATCAAAGCCGGTAGGTGATGTTGCAGGATCTCCCAAATTCATGCCACTGGTAGCGGTGGTGCGAAAGGCATCGAAGACAGGATTGGCGTCAATGATGTAGTGAAGTTCGGGAGATCCTGCCATCGTTGCGCCGGTGCGCACCGGGACAATTCTAACTATGAGCGTGTCAGCAGGGTCATTTCTCAGGTGCGCGCTTAAGGATCTGTTTTTGGCTGCATCAAACCGCACATGCATAGACCCCAGATCCGCAAAATTGATCGCATCCACTTCGGGGAAATTGTCCTGGGCCAAATCGATCTCGCGGGCGCTCATTGATGGTCCCACCTGCGGAAAAATTCTCACTGAGACATTGTCAAAATAAGGCGCCGGGTATCCATCGTTGCCGACCCAACCCCAGGCCCAGCCCAATTCGTACACGCCCACCCTCAACTGCAGTTCGTCCCGGCCCGGGTTCATCAATCCACTCACATCCCAGTTGTCACGGCGGTATCCGGGCGAACCGTAATAGACGAAATTTCGGTCCTGCCATCCTTGTTCGCTGATGACCTGCACCCCGTTGCCCGCCGAATCATCAGTATCAGCCGACCGCACCCCCCAGGTTGTAAAAATCCCCGGTGCATCGGCCGACAGATCTTCATGGATATAGGAATCGAAGGAGAAAATGATCCCATCGCAGGTGCCATGTGGCCAGGGCATGACCGGCGAATGCAGGTCCACCTCAATGTGGGCCGCAGGCCCTGCCAATCCGCCCGTTGTATTGACGATGAAGCCCGACGGACCGTAGCACC
>DAOVTU010000660.1 GCA_030632925.1 Candidatus Krumholzibacteriia bacterium
GCTGAACCCATCGTGGTAAAAAACCCGGCCCAGCCAGCCAACGGTGTCGTGAAAATTCAACTTGAAGAACAGTGGCGCGTGGGCGGACCCGACGATGAAGAAACCTTTTTTGGCCAGATCACCTGGGCCGAAACCGATGCCGAAGGTCTGCTCTATGTCCTGGATGCCCAGTTGTGCGAAGTGAGCGTATACGACAAGGACGGAACCCGGATCAAATCGTTGTTTCGCGAAGGCGATGGCCCAGGCGAGGTGCGCCAGCCAAGGGATCTGGTGGTATTTCCCGACGGAACGATTGGTGTGGTGCAGGAGTTCCCCGGTAAGATTATCAGGGTCGACAGCGATGGGGATCCGGTCAGTTCGATCATACCCCATACGGGTGATCCGACGGCCGGTGGTATGATAGGCCTGATTTCGGCCGAACACCGCGGTGGCACTTTTATAACCACTGGGACTTCTATCAGGCCGGGCGAGCATCAGGGATTGCGGGAAAGGAATATGTTCCTGAGCACGATCGACAGCGATGGCGTTCTCACCAAACAGTTGTTGCATCAGGACACTACCTGGGATTTCACCAACTTCGTATATGATGAAGAAAAAAGCCTGCCCAGTTTCTGGTGGGCAAGTACGGTTGGACCGGAGGGGAAGGTCTACGCCGCGCCGGATCGCAATGCGTACCGAATCAACATCTATGCGACTGACGGCACCCTGGAGCGAGTTGTCGAGCGTGACTACGAATCATGGAAACGAACGGCCGATGATCGCGCCTGGGTCAATGCCCTGCTAACCGGCGCCTTTCGTAGCGTGCCATTCGAGGTGAATTTTAAGATCTCGGATTTTGAAAGAGACATCAGTTGGCTGAGCCGTAGCTTGCAGGTCGACGATGAGGGCAATATCTGGATTCTTAGCAGCCGTGGTACGCGCGAGCAACCGGTCGGCGTCATGGCCACCTTTGATGTTTTTGACAAGGCTGGTCGATTTGACCGCCAGATGCAGGTCATATGCCCGGAGGGCGATGCCAGCGAAGATGGATTATTCCTGCTCGGCGACGATCGCGTGCTCTTGATCAAGGGGTACGTGGATGCGGCGGCGGCTTCGTTCGGCGGTGGAGGCATCGAGGACGATGGTGAGGCAGAGCCGATGGAGCTGGTTTGTTACGGTATTAAACGCTGACGTTTTGTGGCTCGAAATTTAGTCACACTCACCGGGGCGGGATGATGGACCGGAAAAGCGTTGGTCACGCAACAACTACCTGGGCCGTGTCAGGCCGAAAATGGATAATTGAAAATACTGTTCAAAACCGGATGAAAATGGTATAAATTCGTGATATTCTGAACCTGCGAACCTTGATTGAACCCTCGTACTGAACATTCGGAGCAAATATGGAACCCGGCCAGAACCTGGGACACTACACGATTGTCGAACAGATCGGTGTCGGCGGCATGGGCGAAGTGTACCGCGCCAGCGACAATACACTGGGCCGCGAGGTCGCCCTGAAGATTTTGCCGGCGGCCTTTGCGGCCGATGCTGCCCGTGTGGCCCGCTTCCAACGCGAGGCCAAACTGCTCGCCTCGCTCAATCATCCGAACATTGCTGCCATCCACTCGGTGGCCCAGGAGGGCGATGTCATCGGCCTGGCGCTGGAACTGGTGATCGGCGACGATTTGACCGAACATTTGACCAACGGAACCATGACCCTGGACAAAACCCTGGCCTATGCCGAACAGATCGCCGCAGCGGTCGAGGCCGCCCACGAGCAGGGCGTTGTGCACCGCGATCTGAAACCGGCCAACATCAAGATTGGGCAGGATGGTGTGGTCAAAGTGCTCGACTTCGGTCTGGCCAAGGCCACCGACGCGGCCGGCGATTCAGCCAGCAGTCTGGACACCACGATTTCGCCCTCACTGGCCAGCGCGCCGCTCACGCTCGAAGGCGTGATCCTCGGCACGGTGGCCTACATGTCGCCCGAACAGGCCCGTGGCTCGAATCTCGACCGGCGCACCGATATTTTTTCGTTCGGGGTGGTCCTGTTCGAGATGCTTGTCGGCCAGCGCCCATTTGGCGGGCCGACGATGTCCGACATGATGGCGGCCATTCTCAAGGAAGAGCCCGACCTGGATACATTGCCTGCCGATACGCCCCCGGCGATTCGGCTGCTGCTTAACCGTTGTCTGGCCAAGGATCCCAAGCAAAGACTACGCGACATGGGCGAGGCCCGCCTGATCATTGCGGCAGTGCGCGGGGGCGACCCTATGGCCTCGACGGTGCTTGGGGAGCGCAAAGCCGAAACCGGCGGGCGGCGCCTGGCCAGGCGGGAAATTGCGGCCTGGGCTCTGACCGCAGTCCTCTTCGCCGCACTTGGCGCGACCACCTGGATCTCCGCCACGCGCGGCACGGTGGCCACGAATGTCCCGGAGATTCGCGCGACGATCAACGCCCCCGATGACCATGATTTCGAGGTCAACGGCAACCATTCAGGCGCGCTCTCATTGTCGCCTGATGGAACCAAGATGACCTTCACGGCATCGGTAAGATCGGGTCGACCCTCGTTTTTCCGGCGCTCACTTGGTTCCTCGACTGCAC
>DAOVTU010000190.1 GCA_030632925.1 Candidatus Krumholzibacteriia bacterium
GACTTGAGCGGCCCGGATGCCAACAAGAGTCTCGAATCCCTGTCCATGACCGCGGCGATTTACGACGTGGCGGGGCGCAAACTGCGCACGCTGAATGTGGAGTCGGGAGCCAGTGCGGAAGTTTCGTTGCGTTGGGATGGGCGGGACAAGCAGGGGCGTCGGGTGACGTCGGGCGTGTATTTCTGTCGGGTGTCGACGGCCAAGGGTGCGCGCACGGTCAAGCTGATGGTCGTCCGGTAGAGCGGTTGGATGACCGGGCCGTTAAAGACCCGACCCGGCCATCACCACAAAGAACTATTCCACTTCCATCACGAGATACCGCAGCATGCCGCCACGCTCGAGGTGGAACACCGCCGGTTCACCGAATCCTATGGCCCGGACCATCTTCTTCAGCGAACGCAGACCCTTGATGGGTTGTCCGTTCAGCTTGTAGAGCACATCGCCGGGCGCAAAATGATCACCCAAAAGGTTCACATCGGCCGCCAGTGATGCCACGATCACGCCCTCGGCACTGCGCGGCTTGAAGGGCAGCATGCGCGAGGTGTCCTTGTCCAGATCCAGGGCCAGGATGCCGATGCGGTCGACCAGATTGCGCTCGGTGCTGATCATGTCATAGAAGCGGTAGTCCGGGTCGGCCCGTTCGATGACTTCGACTTCGGCCGTGAAGGTCTTCCCGTCGCGAGCGACTTCCATCGACACTTTAGAGCCAATGACCTTGTTGTACAGGTTGACCTCGAACTGGCGCGCATTCTCCATGGCCTTGCCGTCGAGGGAGAGCACGATGTCGCCCACCCGCAGGTTGGCCTCGTGGGCCGGTCCGTTGGGGAACACATCGCCCAGGATCACGCCCCAGTCGTAGCCCAGGTTCAGAGCCTTGTTCAACCAGGGGTTCACCGACTGCGGGTTCACGCCGATGATGCCGCGCTTGACCCGTCCGGTGGCCCGGATCTGATTGAAGACATTTTGCACGATGTTGCTCGGGGCGCTGAAGCTGAGGCCTTCGCTGCCGCCGCTCTGGGAGAGGATCAACGTATTGATGCCCACGACCTCACCGTGGACGTTCACCAGGGGGCCGCCGCTGTTGCCGGGGTTGATGGCCACATCGGTTTGCACGTAGATCATCGGGTTGTCGCGTTCCAACTGCCGCGCCACCGTACTGACAACGCCCATGCTGACGGAGTTGGTCAGGCCCATGGGGCTGCCGAAGGCAAAAACGAGCTGGCCCTGGTGCAGGGCATCAGAGTCGCCGAGTTTCAGGAAGGGCAGGTTAGCCCGGTCGATCTTCAGAACCGCGAGGTCTGTCTCCACATCCACGCCGATGACCTGGGCACCGACCATGGCGCCGCCACCGGACAGGATCGATTGTCCGCCACTGGCGCCGAGGGTTTCGGCCGACAGCCGCACCTGCACGCGCTTGGCGCCACGCACGACGTGGTTGTTGGTCACGATATAGCCGGAGGCATCGAGGATGACCCCCGACCCGGTGGCTTGCTGCTGGCCAAAGAGCGCCGCGCCCTGGGGCACCGAACCGACCAGGGCGCCAAAGCTGGAGGTGTATATTTGCACCACTGCTGGGTTCACCGTCGTGGTCAGGTCCCGGATCTCTTTGCCAAAGGACGAGATGTTCCATTCCTCATCCTGGGCCAGGGTCATGGTGGCCGGTTGCAGCACCAGCAACAGCGACAGGGTCAGGACGGTTTTCAGCAGCAGATTGCGCACGGGATCCTCCAAATGATCATGGATAAAATAAGGCCGTTTCGTGCCCATATACTAAGGTGAGGCAGGCATTGGGACAACCTGGACTATTTCGGTGGTCAAAAAAAGGCCGCCAAACCCCGCAGGGTGTGGCGGCCTATCATCATCTGAAGCTACTTCACCAGCACCATGCTGCCGGATTCGTCAAATCCGCCATCTGTTGTCAGACGGTACAGATACGTCCCCGAAGCCATGGGCCGGTCGCCGCTGTCGGTACCGGTCCAGATCACCTGGTGCGTTCCGGCCGTGAAGTCTTCGTTGGTCAGCGTGCGCACGTGGCGCCCGTCAACGGTATAGACTTCGACCAACGCCCGGGCATCCTGGCTCAGCGAGAAGCTGATGGTGGTGCTGGGGTTGAAGGGATTGGGATATGCGCCACCCAGAGCTGTCAGGCGAGGCAGTTCGTCGTCACCCACGGCGCTCGGCAAATCAACACCCTCGGTGATGGCGATGATCTGGTCGGCGGTTTGGGCGCCGATCACCTGGTGCAATCCGCTGGGCCAGTAGATGTCGATTTGGCTGATCGTCGTGCTGGCTGCCAGGCCGAAGTGCGGGTCCGTGGCGCTGCAGCTCAGATAACCCGAGCCCGGGTTGACGAAGCGGGTCTGGCTGATGCCACCTGCGGTCAGCACCACGCGGGCACCGATGGCCTGGGTATTGGTGCCGCTTCCGGTCAGTTTCAGCTGCACCCAATGGTTGCCATTGCCCAGACCATTGACGAACATCGCGTTGGCGAAACCCTCGCGCGAAACCACCAGATCGATGCGGCCGTCACTGTTCATGTCGCCACAGGCCACGGCATTGCTGCCGAAGGTGGCTTCATCCGGCCCCACGGGCACGCGGGTGAAGCCGCCCAGGCCGTCGCCCAGCAGCATCAGGTCCGGCTCGTTGAAACGGGTCAGGTAGATATCCAGGTTGGTGTCGTTGTCCAGGTCGGCCCACAATACGCCGCGTCCGTTGCCCTTGTCAGCCAGGTTGGCACCGGCGACCTGGGTGTACTGGAAGGGGCCGGTGCATTTGTAAAGAACATCGGCCTGACCGTCGTTGGCCAGATACAGATCCAGATCACCGTCGTTGTCGTAGTCGCCCCAGGCGGCGCCTTTGCTGTTGCCCAGATCGCCCATGCCCTGGCCGTCGGTCAGGTCCGAGAAGCCGAAGGTCGTGCTTTGGAAAAGCACATTGGGGCTGAATTGGTTGAGCAGGAAAGGGTCCGGACGCCCGTCGAGATCGCCATCACCCCAAACCACACAGCTGCCGTTGCCGGTGTTGGAAAAGGCACCGCTGATGGAATTGAACAGGATCATGCCCGGGGCAATTTCGCCCTGGTTGTCCAGCAGGCGATTGGCCGTGCCTTCGTTGGTCACGCTCAGGTCCAGGAGGCCGTCGTTGTTGTAGTCGATCCAGGCCGCGCTGTTGCTCGGGCTCACATCCGTATCACCTAAGACTGTCGCGAGGGTGAAGCCACCGAGGCCATCGCCCATGAACAGCTGGTTGGTCTGGTTGTTGCGCATCAGGTACACGTCGAGGTTGCCGTCGCCGTTGATGTCGGCCCAGGCCGCGCCGCGCACGTCGCTGGTGGCCGCCAGGGGCGAGGCCGCCAGGTTTGTGAACGTATTGGCGCCGTCATTGCGCAACATCAGGTCGCCGGTGCTGCCGCTGGTCATGTGCACGTCCAGGTCGCCGTCGTTGTCCACGTCCACCAGGCTGATGGCCGCCGAGGCGCCGACATCACCGAGGGGGCCGGTGGCCAGGGCGGTGAAGGGTCCATTGGTATAGGCGCCGATGAAGGTGATGGCGCTGTCCTGAATCAGGGTCTGGACCTGGGGGCTAGTGGGTGAATCCCAGTAGGGCAGGTCGTCCCAGGTGAGGGTGTACTGGCCCACGGCAAAAACGTCGATGTTGTGGTCGCCGTTGCCGGTTTCGTCGAGGCCCGGTCCGGTGATGTGCCAGCCGGCTTCCACGCCGTTGGGATCGCAATCGATGGCGATTGATCCGGCGTAATCCGGGATGGCTTGACCAGCCTGGTAGACTTCCTTGGTGCCCGAATTCTGGACCACGACCACGACATTCATATCGGGTTCGTTCCAGGCGGCGTCCATGGGGAAAGTGCGCTGGATGGAAACCGACTCGCCCGGTGTGGTCAGGCTGAAGGCCTCGACGGGCAGGATGTCGACCACCATGTTCAGGTTGGCGTGCAAGTCCATCTGGGTCACAAAGAAGAGCACCTGGCGACCGGCACCCGAAGTGGCCAGGTCAACAGAGATGTCGGTTGTGACAGTGACCTCGCCGTTGAGCAGCACATAACTGGAGTTGATGATCAGCGGACTGGGCTTGGCCATTTCGCTGACGACGGTCGGCTCGTAGGAGCTGAACATGGAGCCGGAGGCGGCCCCGCCAATGTAATCGTAAACGCCATTGAACATCACCGAGGGTGTGCCCGAAAAACCATAATACGTCGCGCGCGCATTGCCATCGGGCAAGCTGTATGGGGCGCTGAAGTAGAAGGTCAGGCCCACGAATTCGGACCGGGTGTGCGCGCTGTAGAGATCGTAGAACCCCGCGACCGCGGAGGGGCAGTAGGGTCAGTTGTCGGCCGACCAGAGTTCGCCAACTACGGTGCGATCGGCAGCGTAGGCGAAGCCGGTGTTCCCGAATAGTCCGGCGGCGGCGACAGCGATGATCAGGCAGGACAGCATGATCCTGGCAGCACGTGACTTCAGCATGGGCACGATCTCCCGGTCAATGGATAGGCGTTGGGTTTCTAATTGATAATTTTAACGCAAAATGTAAATAAATTCAGGTAAAAAATGACCTAAATGGGGCTTTTTCAAAGAATCCCGGGGTCGTGATAATATGGCGTCAGGCCTCAAGAAGTCTGGATAATGATGTTCCCTGCGACCAATTCACCTACAAAAACCTTCAAATCGGTCTCTGCGACACTGCGCTCGACATCATATTCGGCCGTGATGGCGTCCAGGACCTCTTCGAGGCTGGTTTCCCCGTCCAGCTGTTGCCAGATGAAGGCGCCGATGTTCTCGAGGCTGTGGGTCACGTCGCCGGCGGGGGCCATGATCACGAGGCCTTCGCCAATTTCCCGCACAGGGCAATCTTCATTGCGGGCAAATACGGATGTCATTGCGATCATCATGGCAATCTCCTTGCTGCGGTTCAGAGGGCGAGACCAAATTCGGCCGCGATCACGTTCCAGAACCCATCATCGGGCAGAAACTCCAAAAACTTGAGTTCAGACTTTGTGGCCAGTGTTTCGGCCAGCCCCATCATCTGGGGCAAAGTCTCCCGGGTGGCGATCTCATCCAGGCCCACCGGGGGCACCATTTCGGCGGCGAGCGAGGTGACTGCTTCCAGCAATGGCGCTTTGGTCAAGGCGTGGTGCGGGGCCTGTTTCAACAGAAAAACTCCGGCCAACGGCGCTTCGCCCGGCTGCTTGTCTTTGAATAGCCCATTAAAAAGTGTACCGACAAGCACCAGCCCGTCGCCAGTGTCGCGCACCAGATTCATCTCGTCGCCCAGCACGTGGTAGTTTGAACTTAAGGACGCCACGGTGGATTTGCCAGCTTCGGAGGGTCCTACAAAAAGGAAACCGCGTCCGTCTGCGATGACTGCCGAAGAGTGAATGAGGAACGCATTGAGCCCTGCGGCCCGGCGGGCAGACCAAAAGGCCTGATAGAAAATCTGTTCCAGGATGCGCATCAGGGGGCCGCGAATGAGGGTGCCTTTGGCCTTGATCGAACCGCGGGCGGTGGCCGGATCGAAGTGCCCTGTTATGAGGCCGTCGGCGATGTCGAAGCTGCCGTCGTCATGGAGCGATTTGGTGGTGATCAGCGAGTTGGGCAACTGCGGTACATCGGCGTGGGGGACCAGTTCCAGATCCAGCCGGATGTGGGGCGCGGCGTGAGAAGAGGGCCGGCTGAACCAGTTGCCGAGGCCGATGGCGAACTCCGCCGGTTCGCAATGCACAGCGATGATGGCACCGCCGAGGTCCATGCGGTATTCGCCCGGGACCAGTTCCTCCGGGGCGAGTTCATCGGTGGCGTGGTCGGTCATGTCGTCAAACCTTTGGCTTGGCGGGTCTTTGGCCGCCCAGGGTCTTGATGAGTTGTTTCAGGTGTTGGCGCAGTCCTTGAGAGGCCAAGGCCGGATTGGCCGGGTCGCCGCTGGTGGGTTCATCAGCTATTTCGAGGCCTATCACGCGCCCGCGCACGGTGTTGGCGCGTCGCCATTTGCCCACGGCGTTGGCGTCGCCCTTTTCCAACAACCACTGCCAGGGGCCGGCCCGCAATACCAATAAAATGCGATGGGCCAGCAGGCGTTCGTCTTCCACGAAAATGGCCACGTCGCCAGCGCGGCATTCTGCTGCGGTGGCTGAAACGATATGCAGGGTCGCGCCCACGGGAATGGCCGGCACCATACTGCCGGTCAACAGCGGCAACTGCACCGGTTCGGCGGGCGCAGCAATCTGGCCGGTTAGGGCCAGCCAGGCGTCGAGACGTTTTTCCTGCTCGTTGCTCACGTCATCCTGCTGTGGTTGGTGGGTGGTTGCCTCTCGGGGAGCACAATAACAGGCCGTCGCAAGACTTGTCGCCCCC
>DAOVTU010000678.1 GCA_030632925.1 Candidatus Krumholzibacteriia bacterium
ACAAGGTGGGCAGCAAAGGTTGGGACGCCGCCCTGCCCCGCATCGCCACCTGGGTGAAGCTGGCTGACAAGATCTGCCGGCCAGATACGCTCTATGTTTTCAACACCCACTTCGACCACGCCGGGCCGCAGGCGCGCAAAAACAGCGCGGCGCTTTTATACACCCGCATGGCCGAGTTGGCCGGAGATCATCCGGTGATTCTCATGGGAGATTTCAACGACTCGGCGACCCACGCAAGCCCTTCGTACCAAACATTGATGAGTACCGAAGCCGGCCTGAACCTGCGCGACACCTGGTCCCTCGCCTCGCGCGACCAACGCATGCAGGGCGAAGGCACCTTCCACGGCTTCAGCGGCGAGGCCACCCGCGGGCGCATTGATTGGATTCTGACCTCACCGGATTGGCCCGCCGTAGACGCCGGCATCGAGCGGATGGAGAAAAACGGCCGCTATCCTTCGGACCATTTCCCGGTTTGGGTGATCTTCCGGCAGGACCGGCGCTAAACAAAACCATATTCGGTCGGTTTTTGAGGTATAATAGGGGCAACCCGAACCTCAGAAAGTCGCCGGATCATGAAAACAATTCCCGCCCTGATTCTAGCCGTCTTCGTGGCGGTCTCTGCCGCAACGGCTCAAGCCGCCATCGTCGACCCGGTCGACACCACCACCGCCGGGTTTGTCGGGCTCACCGTTCAGGGTCCCCTTGACCAGGCCACCATCGTCAACAACTACCCGGAATTTGTCGCCATCTTCGGCGCCTCCACCGCCGGCCTCACCAACCCCTATCTGGCCCCGTCGGTGGCCGGATATTTCGCCAACGGCGGTGTGCGCCTGGCCGTGGTGCGAGTGGCTTCGGCTGACGACGCCACCGTGATCGGCCTCGACGGCGGCACACCGGGCACCCGTTCGGGCCTGCAGGCCCTGCTGGATGTCGACGACGTTTCCTTTGTCGCCATCCCGGGCGTGACCACCGCTGCGGTGCAGGCCGCAATGATTGCGCACTGCCACACCGCCGGCGACCGCATGGCCATTCTGGATTCCGACTCGCCCGATGACATCAATGCGGTTCAAGCCCAGCGCGCCACCATAGCCACCGACGAAAGTTTTGCCGCGCTGTATTTTCCCTGGGTGCAGGCCGCACCGACTGGTGTCTCGCTGCTGCTGCCGCCCAGTGGTTTTGTCGCCGGCAGTTATTCGGCGAACAATCCCTCCCAGTCCCCGGTCGGGCTCATCGCCACCACCTCAGGAGTGGCCTATCCGGTCAGCGCGGCCGAGCAGGACGTCTTGAATCTCCAGAACATCAACGCCATCCGGGACCTTTCCGGCATCCGCATCTGGGGCGCCCGCACGCTGTCCAGTGATCCGGAGTGGCGCTACATCGCGGTCCGCCGCCTGGCCTTCTATATCGGGGAGTCCATCGAACAGAGCACCTCGTGGTTGGTCTTCGAGCCCAACGACTTCCCCTTGTGGGCCGCACTGGAACAGGAAATGGACGATTTCCTGATGTTGATCTTTCGCGACGGATGGCTGCAGGGAACCACACCCGACGACGCCTATTTTTCCCTCTGCGGCCTGGGCCTGACCATGACCAGCGCCGACATCGACGCCGGCCGCACCGTTATGCTGGTCGGCTTTGCGCCCGTCCGCCCCGCCGAATTTATCGTGCTGCAGATTGTGCACCAACGCACGGACCCGAGCGCCGTGCCCGATATGGCTGACGGCCGCCTGGCCCTGCTGCCCCCCGCGCCCAACCCGTTCAATCCCACGACCAACGTGAGCTTCACTCTGGCCGCAGACGCGCAGGTTAACCTGCTGGTTCACGACTTGGCGGGACACCTGGTGCGCACGCTCGTGAGCGATGAACACCTGGACGCCGGCACCCACCAACGCCGTTGGGACGGGCGGGACGATGCGGGCCTGACGGTAGGTTCGGGAGTCTATCTGTTGCGCCTTGAGAGTGCGGGCGAAGTGCAGCTGCAACGCATGACCTTGGTCAGGTAAAAAGTCCCCCCGGGGGGACTTTCACCATCCTCAACTACACATCCAAAGAATGAATATCCTCACCCGGATGATCCGGATCCGGCCAGTAGGCAAACTCGGGCGCCACCACATTGGGCGTGAATATCGCGATGGCAGCCAGGGACAGGTAGATCGCCGCCACGATGGCATCCGGGGCCCACACCGGCATGGCGTACAGCCCGGTGTCGTGATGCTCGGCCATGGGTGACAGCGCATTGGCCACCCAGGCGCCCAACAGGAAAAGAAAGATGTAGCGGAAGTTTCGCATCAGCCGCGCGCGAAAGGCCTGCAAGCGGGTCAGGTGAAAGCGCGGGCACAACAAATCATCGGCCACATGGGAACCCCACATATCCTGGGGGCTGACCTGGTCACGGCGCAGAATGCCGCCGTAAAAGTTCTCTTCCAGCATGCGCACCCGCGCCCGCCACGCGTCAAAAAACCGGAAGCGCCGGGCCTCGATGGTCAAAAATACGATGTTGGCGAAGATGCCCAGCAAAAGCGCCTC
>DAOVTU010000144.1 GCA_030632925.1 Candidatus Krumholzibacteriia bacterium
CCGCGTAAGGCGACTTCGCCTTGCAGGTGATCGATAGTGGCCTCGCACATCTCCGAAAAGCTCACTTCCGGTGCGGGTTCACCCTTATCCACGGCATGCATCTCGCCAAAAATCCAGGGATTGCCGATGGCACCGCGCCCGATCATCACACCGTGACAGGAAGTATGCTCCACCATACGGCGGTAGCTGTCGCCGTCGACGACGTCGCCATTGCCGACCACCGGAATGTCCAGAGCCTCCACCAGACCCGCAATGCGGTCCCAATTGGCCTCTCCCATGTATTTTTGGGCACGGGTGCGGCCGTGAATGGTGACCCAGCACATACCCGCCTCTTGCAATAGCAGGCCCACTTCTTCGTAATTGACCGATTCTTCGTCCCAACCGGTGCGGATCTTGGCCGTGACAGGCACGCGGGATTCCGAGACCACCGCTTCGACGATTTTCTTCAGCAATGGCAGGTCGGCCAGCAGAGCGCTACCGCCGCACTTTTTGACGACCTTCTTGGCCGGGCAGCCAAAGTTGATGTCCAGCACGTCCATCTGGCGTTCGTTCAACAGACGGGTGGCGGCCATCATGTGTTCGGGATCCGAACCAAAAATCTGGATGCCCACGCGGCCGGCTTCGCCTTCGGTATCGACCAGGGACCAAGTGGCTTCGCCGCCGTAGGCCAGGCCCGCGGCCGAGGCGAATTCGCAGAAGCCCATGTCGGCGCCATAACGGCGGCAGATTTCGCGAAAGGGGCGGTCAGTGACGCCAGCCATGGGCGATAGCAGGCGGTGCACATCGCTGAACCATTCGATGCGCGGGTCGAAGCAGACTTCTTTGCGTTTCAAGGCGGTGCTGGACAAGAAAGAGCCTCCGGCCATCGAGGCCAGGTGTTTGCTGGAAAGGGACATCAGGGTTGCCAGAAAGCTAATCTACGGGGTGCGGTATGGCAATGCCTTCGACCAATGGTACGGGTCCCAGTTGACTCTGCGCTTTCACCTGACTACCGTCAACGCTCAGGCGAAACAGGGCATCAGGCCCCACGAACCAGGCAACAGGCGCCGGATTTGCGCCGGGAGCTCTCCAACATGGCCGAAACTTGGCGCACCCGCTTCTATCGCTGGGCCTTCAATTGGTTTCCCGTCTACCGCGGCACCGGTGGTCGCATCACCTACATCGCCGGCGACCTGCACGAGATGCGCCTGCGCATTCCGCTGAACTGGACCACCCGCAACTACGTGGGCACCATTTTTGGCGGCAGCATGTACGGTGCCGTCGACCCTATCTACATGCTGATGCTCATCAAGCTGTTGGGCCCGGAATACATCGTGTGGGACAAATCGGCCAGCATTCAGTTCCGCAAGCCCGGGCGTGAGCAGCTTTACGCCACGTTTGTCATTCCGCCAGCCGAGGTCGAAGAGATCCGGGCCGCCGTGGCTGCCGCCGGGAAGATCGAACGGGAATTTGAAGTCGAGTTGGTCAATGATGCCGGTGAAGTACACGCCACCTGCCAGAAACTGCTGAGCATCCGGCGCAAGAAATCCAACAAAGCGCCCAAATCGCCATAGTTCTTGGCGAGGCCCCGCCCTGGCACTATGCTGGGCGCTCATGGCCTTCTGATCCCTACCTTTGGAGCACCACGTGTCATCTCACGCACGCCCTTACCGCCTCTCGTTCATCAACTCCATGCGCAGCTGGGGTGGCGCCGAAGTCTGGATGCTGGAAACAGCCCTGGCTCTGCGCGACCGCGGATGCACCGTGGAGTTCGTGACCAACCCGGACAGCGAGTTGCTCAAGCGGGCCACCGCTGAAGGTCTGCCGGTCAAGCCGTTGACCATTCGCATCGACGGCGCGCCGTGGACCATTGCTGCCTTGGCTGCGCATTTGCGGAGAACCGGTGCCACGGCCCTGGTCGCCAACCGCACCAAGGACGTGAAAGTGGCGGCACCCGCTGGGCGTTTGGCCGGTATGCCCTGTGTGCTGGCCACCCGCGAAAGCGACTTTCCCCTGAAGGACCGCCTGGACTACCGCTGGAATTTTCAGGTGCTGTGCACTGGATTATTGGTCAACAGTCTGGCCACTCAAAAAACGATTCTGGACAGTGGTCCCTGGCTGGATCCCGAACGTGTGCACCTGTTGTACAAGGGCATCGACATCGATCGCTTTGTGCCAGGACCCGCACCCTCCGGTCGGCCGGTCATCGGTGCCGTGGGCCAGTTGATCGAGCGCAAGGGCATTCCCGAGTTGATGCGGGCCTGGACGGCGATCGATGCCCAGGACCGGGCCGAAAGGCCCATCTTGCGGTTGGCCGGCGAGGGTATCCTGCAGGCGGATCTGGAGCGCTGGCGCGAAGGCTTGCGCCATCCCGAAGATGTGGAACTGCTGGGCTATACCGAGAACGTGGAAAAATTCATCCAGGGATTGCACATCCTGGCCATGCCTTCGCACGCCGAAGGATTTGGCCTGGCGGCGGCCGAAGCGCTGGCCTGCGAAGTGCCGGTCATTGCCGGCGATGCGAGCAGCCTGCCCGAAATTGTCGTGGATGGCGAAACGGGTTTGTTGGTGCCGCCCGGTGACAGCGACGCCCTGCTGGCCGCACTGGTGAAGTTGCTGGACGACCCACCCCTGGCCCGCCGCCTGGGTGTGGCCGGACGCCAGTTGGTTCTGGACCGCTACCCCCGCGAAAAAACCCTGAACCGTTTTCTGGGCCTGACCGGCCATCCGGATTATGACCCGGAAGGAAACCCACGATGAAAAAACTGCAGATCGCGGCTATCCAGACCCATCCGGAATTTGGGGCGGTGCAAGCCAACATTGATACGGCGCTGGGATTGATTCCGGTGGGATGTGATTTGGCGGTGATTCCGGAGTTGTTCAACACCGGGTACCAGTTCACTTCGAAGGAAGAAGCCCTTGGGTTCGCCGAAAACTTGACCGGCGATGATCCCGGCCCAACGTGCACCCGCCTGACCCGGTTTGCCGGCGACACCGGAACCACCGTCGTGGCCGGACTGGCCGAAGTGTGCGGTGACAAGCTGTTCAACTCGGCGGTCTTGATCCGGCCCGACGGCAGTCGCGATGTTTATCGCAAGGTGCACCTGTTTCTGGACGAGAAATCGATTTTCACACCAGGTGATTTGGGCTTTCCCGTTTTCCAGGCCTGCGGCACCACCATTGGGATGATGATTTGCTTCGACTGGATTTTTCCTGAGGCCGCACGCAGCCTGGCGTTGGCTGGGGCCGAGGTTATCTGCCACCCCTCGAACCTGCTGTTGCCCTGGTGCCAGGACGCCATGATCACGCGCTGCCAGGAGAATATGGTGGTCGCGGTGACGAGCAACCGGGTGGGGACGGAAAACCGGACCGGCAAGCCTCTCACTTTCAGCGGTCGCAGTCAGATCGTCTCGCCAATGGGCGAGAGATTGTCCACCCTGGACAAGGACGCCACAGGTGCGGCAAGTGCAACGGTGACGATATTGGAGAAGGACAAGCTTTTCACACCGCGCAATAATTTGTGGAGCGACCGCCGCCTGGACATGTACCGCAATTCGACGGACTAGGCCTGGTCAATGTCCGCACTGTCCGGCACCCTGCCGAACATTCGGTAAATCGCCGGCAAGACGATCAGCGTCAGCATATTTGCCGACAGGACACCGCCGATGACCACCGTGGCCAGAGGGCGCTGCACCTCAGCCCCTACTCCGGTGTTTACGGCCATGGGCACAAACCCCAGCGCGGCCACCAGAGTCGTCATGAGAATGGGCCGCAGCCTGGTGGTTGCCGCACCTTCAATGGCCGACTCCAATGAAACGCCCGTTTTCATGAGACTCTTGATCGTCGAAACGAGAACCAGGCCGGCCAGCATCGCCACCCCGGAGACAGCCACAAAGCCCACTCCGGCGGACACTGTAAACGGCATGCCGCGCAGGCCAAGGGCCGCTAACCCACCCAGAGCCGCAAACGGCGCGCCGGTAAAGATAATGAGCGCGTCGCGGGCGGAATTCATGCTTGAATAGAGCAGGAAAAACACCAACAGAAGAGCCAACGGCACCACAAACATGAGCCGCAGTCGGGCCCGTTCCATATGTTCGAATTGGCCCGCAAAACTCACGAAATATCCCTGGGGCAAGGCCACCTCGTTGGCGATGCGCTCCCGGGCTTCCTCCACAAACCCACCGATGTCCCGGCCCCTGATATTGCACTGGACCACAATGCGCCGGCGCTGCCATTCGCGGGTGATCGTCGCTGGGCCCTCGGTCTGCTGAATGTCCGCCAGACGCTCGAGTGGAACCCGGGCACCGGATGCCGTTGGAATGAGGATTCTGCCCACCGCTGCGGGATCACGTCGGAACCGGTCCGGAAGACGCACGACCAGGTCAAACCGCCGCTGGTCTTCACGAATCTCACCGACGGTGACGCCGCCGATGGCCTCGACAAGTTCCAAAACGTGCTGTGCCGCCACGCCGTGGCGGGCAATGGCATCCTGGTCAATGCGCACCTGAAGCACAGGCTGGCCGGTGATCTGCTCCACGTAGACATCGGCATTGCCGTCGATGGTGCCGATGATTTTTCCCACCTGGTCAGCCACCTCCTTGAGAGCCTCGAGATCGTCTCCGAATATCTTGATCCCGACATCGGTCCGGATCCCGGCGATCATTTCATTGACCCGCATCTCAATGGGCTGGGTAAAAACGAGCCGCATTCCGGGCAGCCCGGAAAGTTCCTCACTCATCAGGTCGACGAGGTCGTCCTGGGTTTTGGCACGTGTCCAATCCCGGCGAGGATTGAGGGTGATAAAAACATCCGACAACTCGATGCCCATCGGGTCGGTCGCCACTTCGGCCGTACCGGTGCGGGTCCAGACGTCCTGCACTTCGTCCGGGTACTTTTTGAGAATAACCTTCTCGAGCTGGGACCCGTACCGAACCGATTCTGCCAGGGACACTCCCGAAAGGCGCACGGTGTTGATGACGATGCCGCCCTCGGACAGACGGGGGATAAATTCGGAGCCAATCAAGGTGCCGAGGGCCGCGCCGCCGGCCAGCAGGACCAAGACGCCGGCGAGGACCTGGCGGCGGCGGCGCACGGCAAAGCGCACCACCGGCGCATAGGCGCGTTCCAGACCGCGGACGAACCAGTTTTTTCTCTCGCGAATCTGCCCCTTAAGAACCAGGCTCGCCAGGACCGGCATCAAGGTCAGCGAGATGACCAGCGAACCGGCCAGGGCAAAGAGCAGGGTCAATGCCATTGGGCGAAAAAGTTTGCCTTCGATACCCTCCAGGGTCAGCACCGGCAGAAATACGACGGCAATGATGAGCTCGCCATACATCGTGGGCTTGCGCACCTCGATGGCGGCATCCCGGACCGTTTCCAGCACCGAGGCGCTCCGGTCAGGGGCTGCCAGGCGGCGAACGCTGTTCTCGATCATGATCACCGAACTGTCCACAATGAGCCCGAAGTCGATGGCACCGAGGCTCATCAGGCTGCCGGCGATGCCGAACCGCACCATCCCCTGGGCGGTGAACAACATCGACAACGGGATCGCGGCGGCAACAATGAGCCCCGCCCGCAGGTTGCCCAGAAAAACGAACAGCACCGCAACGACCAGCAACGCTCCTTCCAGGAGGTTTTCCTGAACCGTTTCGAGCACCTGGTCCACCAGGTCGGTGCGTTCGTACACCGGAGTCACCCGCACGCCCTCGGGCAGGGTTTCTTCGATCTCCGCCATGCGCTCACGCAGCAGCGAGGTCACCTCGTGGCTGTTTTCTCCCATCAACATGAAGCCCAGTCCGAGCACCACCTCACCTTGTCCGTTGGCCGTGGTGGCGCCGCGGCGAATCTCATGTCCTTCCCGAACCTCGCCAATATCCCGGATCCTGATCGGTGTCCCCCCGTGGGCGACAATGACGACATTGCCAATCTGCCGCAGGTCAACGGTGAGACTGATGCCCTGAACCAGGTGCAACTCGCTGGCTTGAACAATGTAGCCGCCGCCGACATTGAGGTTATTGGCCGCCAGAGCCCGCAACACATGGTCCAACGTCAGGCCGTACTTCACCAGCAGGTCCGGATCAGCCAGCACATGGTATTGCTTGCGCTCACCACCCCAGGTATTGACCTCGGCCACGCCGGAAACCGATCGCAGGCGGGGCTTGATGACCCAGTCGTGCAGCGTGGTCAGCTCCTGCAGACTGTGATTATCGCTGGTCACGACATAGTGGTAAACCTCACCCAGTCCGGTCGCCACCGGCCCCATCTCGGGGCGGGCGATGCCCTCGGGCAGTTGGACGGTCTGCAAGCGTTCCATGACCAGTTGGCGGGCGAAATAGATATCGGTGGCATCTTCGAAAGTCACTGTGACCTGCGAAAGCCCAAACTTCGAGATGGAACGGACCTCAGCCAGACTGGGCAACCCGGCAATGGCCTGTTCCACCGGGAAGGTGATCTGCTGCTCGATTTCGAGAGGCGACAGGGCCGGCGCCGTCGTATTGACTTGAACCTGAACCGGCGTGGTGTCGGGAAACGCATCGACCGGCAGTCGGAGCAGGGCGTGGACCCCGGCGGCGACCATCACGAGGGTCAGCGCAATGACCAGGAACCGATGATTCAGGGACCAGATGATAATGGCATTCAGCATGTGGATCCCTTTCTAGGTTCCCGGGTCGATTTCACAGCAACCGGCTCCGATACTTCCCTTGAGAATTTCCGTTTTGAGTAGAAAACTGCCCTGAGTGACGATTTCTTCGCCCGCGGAGACTCCGCTGAGCACCTCGTAGACGGTCCCGGTCGCCAAACCAAGGTGAACTTTGCGGGGCTCATATTCCGTGGCCGACTTTTTGACAAAAACAACATTGCAGCACCCTTCCCACTGCACCGCTTCGACCGGCACAACCAGAGCTGGCTGCCGGTCCCGCACCGCGATGCGGGCCTGGGCGAACATATGCGCGCGCAACAACCCGTGGCTGTTGTCAAACTCGGCCCGTGCGGGCAAGGATCGCGTCTGTAAAGCCAACTGGGAGGTGGCCCAAGTGATATGGCCACCGAA
>DAOVTU010000283.1 GCA_030632925.1 Candidatus Krumholzibacteriia bacterium
CACCTATCCCGGCTGGTCCAACTGGGCCGATACGACTTATTGGGAAGTCTGGTGGGACCGCCGCGGAGATGTGGCGCGGGCGCAGCTTTACCTCGATGTGCGCTATGAAGGCGGCACTCATGGCGTGACCGGCGTCAGCGAACCGGACTTGATTCTGACGGACAATCTGGCCCTGATCGAGGCCTCCAATACCGGCAGCAATCAGTCCGTGGCCTACATGGGGCTGCTCAGCACTTTGTTGCAGTGGCACCTGGACGACCCGGTGGATGCCAAGGAAATCAACCGCAACGACGTCATCTACAGCATGCAGGGCAACCGCAATCCCTTTGTGGATCATCCCGAATGGGTGGATTGTATTTTCAACGCGACCTGCGGCGGCAGCGGCGATACGACGCCTCCGGTGGCGCCGTCGGGACTGGTTGCCGTCGCCGGTGACGGCAGCGTTGATCTGGACTGGAACGACAACGCTGAAGGTGATCTGTCGGGCTACACCGTGTATCGGGCCACCGCTTCGGGCGGGCCCTACAACGCAGCCAACGGCAGCCTGTTGGGTACCAGCCTGTTCAGCGACAGTGGTCTGGTCAACGGCACGGCGTACTACTATGTCGTGACCGCCAGTGATCTGAGCAGCAACGAATCGGCCAGCAGCGCCGAGGCCAGCGCCACACCCGATGGCGGCGGTGGTGGTGGCGGATCAGCGGTCTGGCTCAACGAATTCCACTACGACAACGACGGCACTGATACCGGCGAGTTTTTCGAGATCGCCGGCACCGCCGGCACTGATCTGTCCGGCTGGACGGTCTATGGCTACAACGGTAATGGTGGCGTGGTTTATGACACCGAAGCGCTGAGCGGAACCCTGCCCGATCAGGACAGCGGCTTCGGCACTCTTTCCTTCAACATGCTCGGTATGCAGAACGGCAGTCCCGACGGCCTGGCCCTGGTCGACGGCGTGGGTACAGTGGTGCAGTTCATCAGTTACGAAGGCGGGATCACCGCCACTGATGGCCCGGCGGTTGGCCTGAACTCGGTCGACATCGGTGTCAGCGAACCGACAACTTCGCCCATCGGTTGGTCGTTGCAGGTGGCCGGAACCGGCTCCACCTCGGGCGACTTCACCTGGCAGGCGGCCCAGGCCGCCACCCCTGGTGCGGTCAATACCGGACAGTCCTTCGACGGCGGTCCCACGAATGTGGCGCCGGTGGCGGAGGCCAACGGGCCTTACAACGGTGCGGTGGGTCAGCTGATCAGCTTCAGCTCTGCAGGCTCCACCGATTCCGACGGCACCATCGTCGGCTGGGCCTGGGAATTTGGCGACGGCGGGGTCAGTTCGCTGGCCAATCCGACCTATGGCTATGCTGCGGCCGGCAACTATGTGGTGACTTTGACGGTCACCGATGACCTCGGCGCCACCGGCAGCGACACGGCGGCGGCTGAAGCCCTCGATACGACACCACCGGCAGCTCCGGTCGGCCTGGCGGCCACCAGCGGTGATGGCTCGGTGGACCTGAACTGGGACGACAACGGGGAAAGTGACCTGGACGGCTATCTGGTCTATCGCTCCACGACTCTCGGTGGCCCGTACGCGGTGATCAGCAGCCTGTTGAGCGCCAGTGCCTATGCCGACAACGGATTGAGCAACGGCACGACGTACTACTATGTCGTGACGGCCAAGGACACGTCCGGTAATGAATCCGGCTACGGGAATGAAGTGTCGGCTCTGCCTTCAGGCGCGGTCGGTGGCGAACCGATGGCCTGGCTCAATGAATTCCACTACGACAACGATGGCACTGACACCGGCGAATTTATTGAGATCGCCGGTCCGGCCGGCACCTCGCTCACCGGTTGGTCGGTCATCGGCTACAACGGCAATGGTGGCGTAGTCTACGACACGGTCAACCTGAGCGGCACGTTGCCGGATCAGGAAGACGGCCTGGGCACATTGTCCTTCGCCATGGTTGGGATGCAGAACGGAAGCCCTGATGCCCTGGCTTTGGTCGATGGGACCGGCACCGTCGTGCAGTTCCTGAGCTACGAGGGTATCGTGGTGGCCACCGATGGCGCGGCCGTGGGGTTGACTTCGGTCGACATCCAGGTCAGCGAACCTGCCGACAGCCCGCTGGGCGCGACCCTGCAGCTGTCCGGTCAGGGCACGGCCTATGCCGACTTCACCTGGGAGGGGCCGTTGGCCGGCACCGAAGGCGCCGTCAACGCCAACCAGATTTTCGGCGCCGGCTCAGCGCAATCAGCGATGCATGTGGCGTCGATCACCGCCACGAGCGTTGTGATTTCGCGCAAGGAGTACGGTGAAGCCGCCGTCCTGGTGCTCGATGCCCAGGGAACGCCGGTGGCTGGTGTGACCGTCGTGGGCACCTTCAGCGGCGGACTGCGCGGGGCCTACAGCGCGGTGACCGGCAGTGATGGGATCGCTGATGTGGCCAACGCCAAAGGTGGGAAGATCGGCATGAGCTTCACGTTCTGTGTCGACAGCCTGACCTTGACGGGTTGGACCTATGACAGCGGCGCGAATGTGGTGACTTGCGGCAGCAACTGATCTGTCTGAGTCAATCGACAGGCCCCCGGATAATGTCCGGGGGCCTTTTTTTAATCCGCCAGCCACTCTTCCAGAATCGCCGGACAAAACCCCTCCTGCGCTCGCTGGGTCGCCCAGGCAATCAAGTCCGCATCCCGCGCCGCCTCCGTGCACAATCGACTCGGGTCCGGCACGATACCCACCCGGCCCAAATCCAACCGGTCAGCATCCCAACAAGTCTGGATGGTGATGTCCGCCTCTGTCTCACCATCGGTGTGGCGGGCGCAGGCTTCATAGAGGAGCTCAAAGCTGTGGTCGTTGATCAGGAGTTCGGCTCCGCGCAGGGATTGGGCAAAATCAGCAGCATCCTGACCGTGCTCGTAGTCTTCGTCTTCAGTCGTGCGGCAGCAGTCGTGGAACAAAGCGAAGAGCGCCACGACTTCTGCGTCAGCACCATTCAATGAAGCCAGATGCTGGCCATTTTCCCAGACTCTGGCCCAGTGGACGGGGCCGTGCACTCCCGACAGTGACAGGGGGTACTGGGGTATGATCCGGCTGATCAATCGGCTGGTATTCATGGCTGGCTTTCGTCGGATTCCTCCGGAGTCATCCGGTACAATATACCGGTCTGATCAGGATCCGCCCAATACGGCGCTGCCATTGCCATCGTGAACATAGGACTGCGGCGTGCTCATGATTCCGGTGAAAGCCGCGTTGCTGTTGCGGATGACCAGGGTTCCGCTCAGGCGGGAGGTGGCCAGGCCCTGTGCCAGGCTGGAAAACGGCGCCAACAACAGCCCGCTCGAAGTGCCCACCCAGCCAAACTCCACAAAGGTGCGTTCTGTGCGAAAAGCCGCGCACACATTCCTGGTGTTGTTGTGGGTCAGGGCGTTGTGCGCCTGGTCCGCACTGCCGGGCAAGACACCGGTCGGTGTGCCGTTGTAGCTGACCGCGGGATTGGAAAAGTGGGGGATGCGCACAAAGTCCTCAGCGCTGTTGTCGTAGGACATCACGGACCGGAATCCGGTCCAGCGGTGGCCGTAGGAATAGGCATAGGCGGCCGGGTTGGCCGAGTTTTCACGATTGTGGGTGCAGCCGCGATTGTGCCCGACTTCATGGGCAAAGGTCCAGTTGGAAACTGCGCACTGGACCGAGACGATGGAGTGGGCCGCCGGGGCGAAGGTCTGGTTGATCAAGGTGGAGTCCATGGTGTACGCGATGCCGCAGGTGGGCACGGTTCCGGTCAGTTCGCGACCATCGATCAGAATCGAGATGAAATCTGCCCCGACGGTTTCCCGCATGGTGAGCACCTCGTCCATCCGGCCGTCGCTGGGGTGCCACAGGTATTCGAGGTGCTGATTGTAGGTGAAGGCCGATATTTCCTCGTAGGACGTGCCCATGGCATGGACCAGCCGCAACTCCGAAACAATGCCGCTATTGGCGTAGGCCAGGTTGGCCGCGTCGATCGACAGTTGGGCTTCGGCCCGGATGAAATCCCAGCCGCCCATGAAAGCTTCGGCCGCCGTGGTGTAGGCGATCAGAACGTCGTGCCGGCTGCCATCGTCGGCGGTTTCGCCAAATTTGTCTGGGTTGATGGTGGGTTTTTCGGTCGGCTCGGATCCCGGCGCATCAATCGCCAACACCGGAGGCGTCAGGCCGCCGCCGCAGGCGCCAAATTCCTCAAACGAGACCGCGTGTACGGAGTCGTAACCCAGGGTGTGGTCCAAACGGTAGGCGGTGCCGTCGCCGGGCTGAAAAAAGGCCACCGTGGCCCCGCCATCGGTGCGGCAGAGCAGAAAAAACGACTCCGGTTGTTTTTCCATATGCCCACGGAGACTGGTGACGCCCAGATTCGGTTCCGAAACCCTGTCCACCTGCACCAAAAACTCCCGCCCGTTGACCGGTAGGCTGAACTCCGTAGCGCTTTTGTTGGTGAGACTGTCCAGCAGGGTCTGGTCGATCTCGACTCTTCCCTTGTCAGCGTTCCAAAGAGGAGCCGCAACACTGGTCACCGGCCACAGGAACAGAAGAATGGCAAAAATGAATCTCATCTGATGACCGCCGCTCCGTTGGTGCTTTGCAAAATGATCCGCTTGTCCAGAGTGATGTCGTTCTCGTTATAGTCACCGTTGCGCACCGACAGGGTGGCTCCGTTGCCGATGAAGTTGTAACCCTCATGGAACGTGTTGAAGGGTGTAAAAGCCCCGCCGTCTTCGGCGCCGGCAAAAATTTCGTCCACATAGACGGTGGACAAGGGCCGGAATTCATACATCCCGCGGCCGTAAGTCACCACCACCAGGGTGTCGCCGGAGTGCCAGATCAGGTCGGTGACCTCGGTGTAGACCGGGCCCTCGTTGACCGCGTGGGTAGGTGTCACTGACCACGTCAGGCCCTGATCTTCGGAGGCGTACAACCCGATGTCGGTACCGGCGTAGATCCAGTCCGGATTGTCCGGATGGAAAGTGACGGTATTGACCTGGATGATGGGCAGGGACGATGAGCCGGTACCGGACCGGTTGATGAAAGAGGCCCCGTTGTCGAAGCTCATGTAGACCGTATCTGCGAC
>DAOVTU010000120.1 GCA_030632925.1 Candidatus Krumholzibacteriia bacterium
GGATTCCCTCAGCGACGAATGCGCCGGCGAGCCATTTTTCCTCATTGCGCAATCGCGCCTGTTGCTCGAAGCGGTGCCCGAAGATGACCTCGACAAGGCCCGCGCCAAAGACCAATCCCAGCCGATACTGTCCATCTTAAAACAGGTCATCGACATCTGTGGCCAACGCCTCGATGAGGGCGGCGACGAGTTGGCCTTGCGCCGCCTGCGCGGTTGGGCCTGGATGGTCCGCTCCCAGGCCCACGCCCAGGGCCGCAGCTTCTATTCGGCCGGACGCGAAGCCGGACGCGGCAAGAAAGATCTGGAATTCTATCTCGCCACGCATCCTGAAGACCCGGCGGCCAACGGATTGCTGGGCGCCTTCCTCTATTTTTCGGATGCCGTTCCAGCAATCCTGCAGTTGGTTTCCAAGCTCATGTTTCTGCCCACGGGGAACCGGACTCTTGGCCTGGATATGATCCGCCTGTCCGAAACCGGCGCCAGTGCCAAACAAGAGGATTTCCGCACCCTGGCCATGACCGTCAACCTGATCTTCGAGGGACGCTGGGAAGAAGGATTGCCCCAGGCCATCACGCTGCAGGAAAACCATCCGGCCTATGTGCGGCTGGCCCTGCCGCTGTCAGCCATGCGCCTTTTGGCACCCGGTTTGGGCCCCGAATTGGAAACGCGCATCGACTTGACCGAAGAAATTTCCGCCCAACGCCCCAGCGCCGATGTCGACACCGCCTCGCTTTGGATGAGCCGCACCTATCGGGCCTGGATCGACCGCCTGTTGCTGGGGCCGGCGGCGGCCGAACCGGGCTTTGCCGCCATCGTGGCCGCAGCGCCCACCGAGCCCGATTGGGTGGCGGAATTTGCCGGACGGCAATTGGAAGAACTGGCGGCAGACCGCGCCGACAAGGTGCCCGACGAGCTGGTCCTTGCGGTGTGGACGACCCCGGCTGATTCCTTGGCCGACGTGACCAGGGCGCTGGATGGTCTGGCCGAGGACTCTCTGCGGGCGACCTTTTATGCGGCCGAATGCCGCTTGCGTACCGGTGACACCGCGGCCGCCGAACGCCTCTACAAACAGGTCGAGGCCTGGGAGGGCCCCGACCATCTGGTGCCGTTCCGCATGGTGGCCGCCACGAGAGTTGGCGAGATCAAGGCCCGGGCCGGTCGTTACCGCTCGGCTTCCCGCTGGTACGAACGGGCCGACAACCACCACTGCGATGTCTACCGGGTGGACTGGATGCTGCAAGGCCGCGCCCGCCGCTTTGACGAACTGAATCGCGACGGTGCCGTGCTGAACGGTGAGCCTGTTCTGTTCGCCGTGCCGCAGGTTTCAGGCAAATATTAGAGAAGGCGCGCTGACCAAATTGCACTACCCTGTGCCCCACACGCCCCACTCCCTTTAGCAAGCAGGATGGACCGGACCATGCGCCAATTGCCACTCAACGTGCTGGGCACCGAACTGGAAGAATGCAGCCGTGATCCCCTGACCGGGTTCTACCGCACCGGTTGCTGCGAAACCGGTGCTGAAGACCATGGTCACCATCTGGTTTGTATCGAGGCCACGGAGGAGTTCCTGATCTTCAGCCGATCGCGCGGCAACGACCTGACCACGGCCCATCCGGAATTGGGTTTCCCTGGCATCCTGCCCGGTGACCGCTGGTGCCTGTGTGCCGAGCGCTGGCAGGAGGCTCTCGACGCCGGGGTGGCGCCGCCGGTGCATCTGAATGCGACGCATATCCTGACGTTGGAATTTATTGATCTGGGCGATTTGCAGCAGCATGCGGCGGTGGCGGAGAAGTAGTAGTACTCACCGCACCAGACAGCCCAGAGCCAATTGACATTCTCAAACTAATCTGATATGCCTTGTCCTGATTCACCCACATTCCCGTCACGCGTTGAAGGGAACCTCCTCGATATTCTGACTCTCGCCCGGTTGCCGCAAAGGTCGTCAATGACGAGATATGGCCTCATCTGCATCGCCGGTACCTACTTGCTGGGCAGTGTCTGCACGGGATACTTCCTTGTCCGCCTCAAAACCGGTCTGGATATCAGGGATCATGGCAGTGGTGGCGTCGGAGCCCGGAATGTCGGGCGACTTCTGGGGCCACCAGGCTTCGTGGCAACCTTCTTTGGCGATGCGCTCAAAGGGTTTCTGGCAGTGGTGCTGGCCAGTAAACTGAACCTTTCCGGCCCTGAAGTTTCCTTGGTAATCGTAGCCGTTATTGGTGGCCACATCTGGCCAATATGGACCGGCTTTCGCGGCGGTCGAGGAATTGCAACGGCCGTCGGTGCCTATTTTGCCCTCGATCCGGTTTTGGCACTCATACTCCCGGCAATCACCGCAGCACTGTTGCTGACCCGACGTGAATTCACCTTCAGCGGTTTGGTCGCTTTTTTTCTGTTCCCCCTCGCCGCATTCGCATTCGAGCGCCCCACATACCTTGTCGGCGCCTTTGCATGTTCTTCTGTCATCATCCTCTTTGCGCACCGCAACTACCTGCGCGTGGTCGTAGACCGAAATTTCTTAAAGAAGGTGTCTTAAATGGGACTGCTGGACAATTTGGTCTTCAAGATCGCCGACCAACCCTGGGAGTTCGAGGCCATCCACGCCTTGAACTACAAGACCTTTGTCGAAGAGATACCTCAACACACGGCCAATCACGACAAGGCTCTGGTCGACAAATATCACGAGGAAAACACCTACGTCATTTGTGTCGACACCGAAACCCATGAATTGGCCGGCATGGTGGCCGTCCGCGACACCCGGCCGTTTTCCCTGGATCACAAACTCGAAAACCTTCAATCCCATCTGCCTCCACACAAGTCGCTGTGCGAGGTCCGATTACTGGCCATCGAGAAGAAATTTCGTTCCACCCGCATCCTGATCGGACTTGTGACCACCGTCGTCCGGCATGGCATCGACTGTGACTACGACCTCGCCATCATTTCGGGCACGACCACCCAGAAGAGGCTGTACGCACATATCGGATTCGTTCCTTTCGGGCCACTTGTCGGCGCGGAAGACGCCCAGTTCCAGCCAATGTATCTCACGGTGCAGACCTTCAACAGACTCCAAACGCATCCCCGGCAGGCCGCCGCCAGTAACGGAACCGAATCCAGAGACGACTCCCTGCACAACTTTTTGCCGGGCCCGGTCGACTTTTTCCAACAGGTGCACGACGTGTACAACGACGTGCCGTGCTCACACCGGGGCCGTGCCTTTATGGCGGACTTCCAAAAGGTTCGCGACCTGCTCTGCCGGCAAGTCAATGCCGGGCAGGTGGAGATCCTGATGGGCTCGGGCACATTGGCCAACGATGCGGTCGCCGGCCAGATATCACTACTCAATCAACCCGGCCTTATTCTCGTCAGCGGTGAATTTGGGCGGCGTCTCGTCAAGAGCGCCAAGGGCGCCAGAATCCCCTTCGAGACCCTCGACATTCCGGAAGGGCAGGAATTCCAGCGGGAAGACATCACAAAGGTTTTGGCGAAAAACCCGGACCTCGCCTGGATTTGGGGGACCCACTGCGAAACCTCCACCGGTGTCCTGAACGATCTGGCAATGTACCGGGATATCTGCCGCGAGCGGGGCCTGAAGCTCTGCCTGGATTGCATCAGTTCCGTAGGCACGGTCCCCGTGGACTTGTCGGACACCTATCTCGCTTCAGCAACCAGTGGCAAGGGTCTGGCGTCGTTTGCCGGTCTGGCCATGGTATTCCACAACCATGATCTGGTGCCCGCGCCAGACTGCCTGCCATGCGCCATCGACCTGGGAATCTACCAGGAAAAAGAGGGCATTCCATTTACGATACAGTCCAACCTGGTGTACGCCCTGCTCGCCTCACTCACGACATTCGACTGGGAAAAACGATACCGCGATGTGCGTCTGTGGTCGGAATCTGTCCGCCGCGAACTCGAAGGGATTGGCGCCTCGATCCTGGCGCCTGCCCTGTCGGCCATGCCTTCAGTTGTTACGATCCCCCTGCCGCAGACCATGTCTTCGCAAGCCGTTGGTGACCTGCTCAAGAAGCGCGGAATACTCATCAGTTACGGCAGCAGTTATCTGGTTGAGCGCAACTGGATCCAGGTCTGCATGATGGGCGCCGAAAACAGACCGGCCGAAAAATTCATCCGCTTGCTGCGGGAACAGTTTGACCACCAGGACGGCGGTCGACTGCAGGCTCAAGAGGCATCCGGGGCGCAATAGCTCACAACCTGCCAGGAAGGAATCAACATTGGTCCGCTTCGCACCTGCCGACGAAATGCAGTCGGAAATTGACCGCCGGGTGAACGCCTATTTCGAATCCACCGGCCAGACAACTTTTGCAGGACCTGTCTTCTATCTGAAAGCCATGGTGATCATGCTGGCTTTCGTTGCATCCTATCTGTTTGTGATTCTGGTTGCGGACAGCCCCGCCGAGGCCATCGGTGGCACCCTGGCATTGGCCGGTTCCATCATTCTCATCGGCCTGAACCTCGCCCACGAAGGTGCCCACTGCAGCATTTCCCAACGGCGGTGGATCAACTATCTCTTTGGCTCGATGATGGACCTGGTTGGCGGAAGCCAATTCCTCTGGTCTCAGAAACACAACGTCCCCCACCACCAATACACGAACGTCTTTGGCAGCGACATGGACCTCAGTGCGAGTTGGCTCCTGCGCTACTCACCCAATGCACCCTGGAAGCCCTGTCATCGGTTCCAGCATTGGTATTCCTATATTCTCTATGGCCTGCTGACGATCACGTGGATGTTGCATGGGGACTACGAGAAGTTCCGGTCGGGGCGACACGGCACCTACGAACTTCGGAAACCAAGTATTGGCGAAAAGGTTGCTTTCTATGGATTCAAGGCCTTCTACTTGGTCTACATGCTGATCATTCCCTCAATATTGCACCCGTTTCCCTACGTCATTGGCCTTTTTGTCCTCTTGCATTTCACCGTTGGGCTCACTCTCTCGTTGGTTTTCCAGGTTGCTCACCTGGTGCCCGAGACTTCGTTTCCCGCAGCCGATGCAAATGGTGAATTGGAACACGCCCGGTACCGGCACCAATTGCAGACCACGGCGAATTTTGCCGCCGACAATCGGTTGGCAACCTGGTGGCTGGGCGGCCTAAACCACCAGGTCGAACATCATCTGTTTCCGGGAATGTCTCATACGCATTTTGTGGAAGTCGGAAAAATCATCCGCACTGTTTGCCGGGAGCGCAACGTCCCCTACATCGAGTACGGCAACATCATCCAGGCGGTGGTGGCTCATCACCGATTCATGAAGACCCTCGGGCAAAGGCCCATTACCCACCGGCCTCCACCCGACACCACTTGCGCAGCACGGGATGGTCATCAGTGGTGATCAGTGCCTCAGGGTGGCCCAGGTTATAGAACGGCGGCGGCATGTCTCCGCTTTTCACCCGTTTCCAGATTTCCGCCTGCAATTTTTCCTGCTGCCGCATGTCCAGCCTGTTCCAGGTCGAAAAGTTCAGCTTCTCGCGGCCCCGGTTGACATCGCGGGCCACGAGCCAGGAGAAGGGCGCCACCTGACCGTACCAGGGCCAAACGGTCTCGTTGGAATGGCAGTCGAAACAGGCGCGCCGGAAAACGTTCATGATGCCATCGGGCCCCACACGGGTTGATTCGACCGGCGGGTTGGTGCGGTCGACCGGCACGAATTGCAAACCGCCCAGAATCAGGAGCATCAAAAGCAGGAGTTGTTTGAGAGTCATGGCGAATTTCATGGTCGGCTTCTCCAGTGCGGAACAGGGTACAACGGCCCAAGCCTACCCGCTGCAGCCTACTTTGCCAACAACACCTTCACGGTCCCGGCGTGGCCACCGGACCGGACCCGCACCAGATAGACGCCGGCGCTGACGTTGCGCCCCCTGTCGTCCTGGCCATTCCAAACCTGTTTGTGGGTACCGGCGATCAGTTGTCCCTGGAACAGGCGCTGCACCAAATGGCCCCGCACATCCAACACATCGATGGTCGTCACCGCAGCCTTTGGCAGCTCAAAAGCGATGCTCGTGCGCGGGTTGAACGGGTTCGGGTAGGCGCCCTGCACTGCAAAAATTCGTCGCGGCCCCACCGGGCTGGGGTCTGGTTCGACCAGCAGGGAAATCGGCACCACCAGGCGCGTGTCCGGTGCCGTGTGCAGCAGCACCAGCCAGGCTTCGTAGGTGCCGGGCACGAGGTTGGTGGCGTCCAGGTCCAAAGCCAAATCGACGAACTCGGTATCCATCAGGCCGCCCGAATCGGGAGTGGCGGTTGCCCAGGTCGGGGATTCAAAAATGTGAAATGTGCCATCACTGGTATCGGCGGCAGCCCCGTCGGTATCGAGAATACGCAGCAGGCAAATATTGGAAGCCGGGCCAGTGATCAAGACCCGATGGCTGCCGTTGTTGGCCAGGTCAGCCTGCAAAGTTGTCCAGGATGCACCGGCATCACGGCTCAATTCCAGGTCCACCATGGGCACCGCACCACCGGTCGACCAGGTGACCGTCAGGCTGTCCCCCGCGGCCTGAATTTCGCCGCCATTGGGTGAAAGCAGGGCCAACATCGGGTTGTCTTCGGTCAGGACAATCGTGCCACCGATCTGATGGGGCGTGCTCCCGAAATTGTCGCCACCGAGGGTCCATTCAAGGTCCAGGTCTCCGGCAAATTCCGGGGCGATCATCACCTGCACCGTGCCATAAGCCGTTTCGCCGTCTCGCACAACACCGTAGTTCTGAGCCCCGTACACGCCCTGCCAGCTGACCAACGCCCCATCACCCAGGCTGTTGTCGGTCTCCAGATTTCCCAGCGAACCGCCTACGAAGTGGGACGAAACCAGGACCGAAACACCCTCGGGAAAATCGAGGCTCAGGTCGGTCAACCACTCGTCATCGCCACTGCCATTGAAGGCCGCAAAATCCAGGTTCACCAATTGGCCGGGCAGGTACGACGAGGTGGTGCAAGTCAGGGTGGACCCGGCCACGCTCTTGTCCTCGCCGGGGGCCTTGGCAATCAGGCCGCTGTCCGGATGGGCGGTCCACACCTGGGCCTCGTAGGCCAGCAGCGAACCCACTTCGCCGGTATTGGTCAGGCGCACGATTTCCTGGCTCAGCTCGCCGACAATCAACGTCCGGGCCAAAATCGGCTGGCTGACAGTCGCCTGGGGCACGGCGGGGATGGGCACAAATTCCAGATTCAAATTCCAGCCGGCCGCCAGGCCCACCGGAGCGCTGTTGCCCACGATCACCCCGGCGCTCAATATATCGCGCACCGGAATCGACAGCAGATGGTCTGCGTCATTGCTCGCATCCAGGGTGATGATTTCGATGGCGCCGGTGCCGTCGCGTTTGGCGACATGAACCGAAAGGGTCATCGGGCCACGGGCATCCTGGCCATTAAAAACGAGGCGCAGCAAATCGGACGAGGTGTCGAGCAAGCCCTCCACTTTTACAAAGTTTGCGGCAAGGTGTTCGACGCTGCCCGAGGTGTTGAAGGGGTACACCACCGCCGTGTCGACCACCGGCCCTTCCGGATACGAAGCCGCTTCGTCGTACCCCAGCCCTGGCACCGCCCGCGAGCCCACGCCGTAGTTCCAGGCGGTGAAGGCCGCCCA
>DAOVTU010000440.1 GCA_030632925.1 Candidatus Krumholzibacteriia bacterium
CGTGCCGAATACCCGTCAAAACATCCTGCAACGGCCGACGGGCGCGGGTGTGGTACAGCACTTCATGACTGGCCACCAACGGCAATCCGTGGCGAACAGCGCGGGCCCGCAGGCGCGCCTCAACCTGTTTTTCCCCCGCGGCCAGATGGCGCGCGACCAACCCGTACAGCCGGTCCCCAAAGGCTTCGCCCAACAATCCGGCCGCGCGGTCGACTTCCAACTCCCGCTCAACTCCCGCCACCAACAGGCTTTCGTTGCCGCCCCACAGTGCGATCTGGCCCGGCGCAAACTCGGCCACCTCGCGCCAACTCACATGGCTGGATCCCTTTTCACACCGCAAGCGGCCGCGAGTAATCAAGCGACACAGGTTCGCATAGCCCTCGCGGTCTTGCGCCAACAGGGTCACGGTCGTGCCGTCGTCGATGGTGATCTGGCTGCCGATGATCAGCTTGGGCCGGTGGGCGTCCTCGTCCAGTTCCCGCACCGCCACGTAGGCCGCCGGGATGCCATACACACCGTCGCGGTCGGTGAGCGCCAGGGCCGGCAGGTTCAATTCCGAGGCCCGGCGCACCAGATCATCCGGGG
Source organism: Candidatus Krumholzibacteriia bacterium (assembly GCA_030632925.1). Lineage (GTDB taxonomy): Bacteria > Krumholzibacteriota > Krumholzibacteriia > LZORAL124-64-63 > LZORAL124-64-63 > JAGRNP01. The sequence continues at coordinate 586 of DAOVTU010000440.1, forward strand.
CCGAAGCGCCTTCCAGAAATGAGTAGTAGGATTTGCACCAGAGAGGTGCGTAGGCGGTCATCAATAATGCCCCCAGCAAGACCCGCCACCCTCAGGGCGGCAGGTCCGTTGTTGAGGCCGAGCTGGGGGCTCAGCGTGAACTGAATATTCTACCGGACCAGCACCAGACCCGAGGTCTGCACCTCTCCGCTCCCATCCCTCAATCGCGCAAAGTAGGTGCCCGAAGGCAGGGACCGGCCCTGCTCGTCGGCCCCGTCCCACTGCACCTTGTGTTCGCCGGCGGCATATTCGCCCGCCGCCAGATGCCGCACCAGATGCCCCCGCGCGTCGTACACATTCAGCTCAACCACACCCGCGCGCGCCACGCTGAACGGGATGATCGTCTGGGGGTTGAACGGGTTGGGATAGTTCGCGCCCAGCACGGTGCGCACCGGCACCAAGTCATCGCCCACGGCCGAAACCGGCGGGTTGTAGGGCTCGAGCATGTGGTTGGCCAACAGGTATTCCACGTTGGTGCTCAGGGCGGACGCGTCCATGCGGTAGGGCCGCGCGCTGATCACGGCGAAGCGGCCGCCATCATCCCGGAAGGTGCCGCCCGCGGCCGGCGTGGAGATCACGCCGGTGACCCGGCCACCGCCCCATATGGCCGTATCAGTAAACAGCTTCGTGGTTTCGGGTCCCAGGAAAATGGTGAACAGGCCGATCAGGTTCTGGGTACCCGTCAGCGGGATGTCGACCAGGCCCGGCGCCATCGCAATACAATTGCCGATGCTCGTTTCATTCTCGGCAAGCCCCACCCCAAGATAGTCGTCCAGGCCATCGGTCAGGAACGAGTGGGCCAGGCGTGTCATCAACAGAACATTGCCGCCCGCCTCGAGGTAGGACTTGATGGGCGTCTCGGTCCAGGCCGCCAAATCGCCGGCATAGTTGTTGCCCACCCAGATCACCGTCGAATACTGCGAGATGATCGCCGCCGGCACGCTGCCATGGCCCTGCGGTGCCGGCAATGTCGCCGGATAGCCGCCCACCGGTTCATCAAAGGTGTCCCAGAAGGTGATCGGCGTATTGCCCCAATAGGCCTGGGCCAGATAGGGGGCTGTCGCCTCGGCGCCATAGTCGGCCCAACTGACGCCGTTGACCAACAGCACGCCCTGGTCCAGGGTCGCCGCGGCCACCACGGTCTGTTTTTCGCTCAAAATCCAATTGTCCGGATCCACAAAAACGCTTTCGACGATACCGGTCACCGGAATCACAAAATCCTGGCTCAGTTGATCATTCTCAACCCGCACGTCCACGACACCCAAATCCGTGGTGATGCGCAGCGTCACCGGCATCACGAACACCCCGGTGTTGATCTGGGCCTGGTTCAGGGTCACGCTCACTTCACCGGCCCCGGGCCCAGCCGCCCAGCTCAGTTCATAGACCGGATAATACTCACCATAAACCCACTGCTGGAAAAAGGCCGTCAGGTCGCGCCCACTGACGACTTCCATGGCCGCCTGCAAATCCTCGGTCGTGGCCGAACCGTATTGGTTCTGGGCGCGGTACAGTTCCAGGCCCGCAAAAAAGTCGACCTCGCCCAGGGCGCCGCGCAACATGTGCACCACCCAACTGCCCTTATTGTAGCTCAGGTTGACGTCGAAAATCGTCTCGGTCAGCGGGTCTTCGACAAAGACGGTGCCCGCGCCAAAATACGCCCCATAGGACATGTTGTTGTGGTAGTAGAGAGCGCCGTATTTTTGCTCGATCCAGTAGGCCTCACTCCAGGTGGCAAAGCCCTCGTTCAGCCAGATGTGACCAAAGTCGGCGCAGGTGACCATGTCGCCCCACCACTGGTGGGCCAGTTCGTGACTGATCAGATCCGGACTGCTGCTGCCCATGCTCGACAGCGTCTGATGCTCCATGCCGCCACCCCAGGTGAACTGAGCGTGGCCGTACTTTTCGTCCACGAAGGGGTACTCACCGTAGGCGTCGGCAAAAGCACCAATCATCAGCACAGTCTCGGCGTAGTTGGTCGCGATGGTCGTCGAAGGAGGCAAGTAGGTGAAGAACTGCACCTCCATGGGATCGCCGCCCGCCAGCGGTGTATACCAGTCCGAATACTGGTGGTAGGGATAGATCGCCAGCGAGACCAGGTAGGTAGCCGTCGGGTAGTTGGTCTTCCAGTGGAAGGTGCGCCAAAGGCCGTCCACAACATCGGACTGCAGCAGGCCGTTGCTGGCCACCACTTCGCTTGATATCACCGTCACCCGGAGGTCCACCGAGTCGGCCTTGTCGGTATTCAGGTCCTTGCACGGCCACCAGTCCCGCGACCCGTAGGGTTCACTGTGGGTATAGGTCATCGCCGCACTGTTGTAACTGCTCCACACAAAGGCGTCGCCGGCTGGGTTGCCGTTGTAGCTGACACCCACCTCGATGGTCTCGCCCGTAACATAAGTGCCGCCAAGAGACACCGTCAGGATGTCACCGCTACGAGAGAATGTGGATGGCATCCCGCCCGATGTCACCGCCGAAACATTCATGCCCGCCACCAGGTGCAGCTCCATCGTGCTGAGCGAAGCACCAATCACCTCGGCCGTCGTCGTGACCACACCGATGAGATTTTTGCTCGACGAATTGACCGTCAGGTTCAGGTCGTAATGGTGCACATCATACAAAGCCTGATTGGCTGTTTTTTGGGCGTCGGCCATCAGTAGAGCCTTGGTCGATTTTTCCTTCCCCTCGGCCTCTTCCACCCGGTGCTTCAGCCGCTCAGCCCGCTGCTTCTGCGGGTCATCATCGATGTCTGCCCAGGCCGCCCCCGCGGCCACAATCATCAGGAAAAGCATCAGGAAAACCAGAGTGGTCGCAAAAATACCTTTGGTACGATAAGTCATCAGAAAATCCCCCTTGGAACACACGCAGACACCATCCGGTGGCCACTGAGCGATGGAACCATATGAACCCTTACATTATACAAAATTTCGGGTGGTCGGATCAACCGGCGGGCCATCACTCCACCGTGCCCTGCTGGTACCACCGCTTTTCCTTCTCGTCGTAATACACCCACAACAGGCGCGCACCTTCGGCTTCAACAAAGTGATAGGCCCGGCGTTGTTCCCCGGCCCACCATCCGCTGGAAACCAGGTGGGGGCCGGTGGTGCGGGCTTTCCCCGCGCCGGGATGCGTTGCATTGGGCCCGTCCGCGGCGCGCAGCAACTCTTCGCCCCGTAAATGA
>DAOVTU010000253.1 GCA_030632925.1 Candidatus Krumholzibacteriia bacterium
GGGTACGGATTTGTGGTTGGTGGATCTGGCCACCGGATTGCGGACGCGTTTCACCTTCGCCGCGGGTGATGAATCGCGCCCCTGTTGGTCGCCCTCCGGGGACTCGGTTTATTACATGTCCGAACTGAGCGGAACCTACCGCATCATGGAACAACCATTGGAGGGGCAGGGTGGGGCGGCCATCCTGCTGGAATCGAGCGCGGGTTTGTTGCCAACCAGTGTCAGTCCGGATGGCCAATACCTTCTGTTTGGTTTCGAAAAAGAGGACAAAAATCTCGAATTGCGCCGCCTGTCTCTTGTGGCGGCAGACGAAGAAATTGTGACCCTGGCCACGCTGGGTGACGGCACTCTGGGTGGGGGCGAATATTCACCGGACGGACGTTGGATCGCTTATCACGCCGAGAGCGCATCGGGTTGGGACATCTTCGTCATGCCAGCCGAGGGAGGAGCTCGCAAGTGGCAGGTCACGACCGCTGGTGCGGTGTACCCCATTTGGAACAGCGATGGCACCGAGTTGTGGACCAGCAAATTCAGTGGCGTGCTGGAGGTCTATAATGTTGACGGCAGCGGGCGGACTTTCAAGATAGGCCAGGCGCGGAACCTTGCGTTGTCTGTCACACCCAGCGCAGAAGGCTGTTCCTATGATCTGCACCCGGATGGGATACGGATTCTTCAGGCGGGGGCGGATCCAACCTTCCGGTCTGAAATTTCAGTCATGCACCTAGTCACCGATTGGCAGCGGGGGTTGGCGCGTTAGACCGCGGACCCTTGAACTATTTCGGAACGAAGGGATACCACTTGATCCCGGCCACCAGGGAGATCCCGCCCATGTCGACTTTGAAATCGTCTGTGCCAAAGAACGCACCGTCGGTCATGCTTCGGGAATATTGCACCGAAGCGAAAGCCACTCTCTTGTTGCTGTCGGAGGCAAACTCCACTCCCGCTCCCAGGATGAACCCCGTGGCGGTGATGTGGTCGGACAGGACCTCGAAGTCGCCTGCCGAGATCGAATCGCCCACGTTGTCGATATAATCGGCATTTTCGAAGAGCGTAATTTTTGTCTCGGCCCGGGCCAGGTCCAGGCCCCCAAAGAAATAGTAACCCAGTTCTGCATCGGGGTAGTAGATGCCCAGGACCTCAACGTTGCGTTGCGTCCATTCGACGGTCATGCCCTGCTCATAGGTGACAATGCCGTCGGTTTCCGAGTAGGTCTGTTGGGACGATTTGGGGATATTCAGATTGTAACCGACCTGGACGGCGAAGCTGCGATTGAATCGATAACCGGCCATGGGTTTGATGCCCAGCAGGGCCCGGTTGTCCCACGACAGCCCAATGGGACTGCCATCTTCGCCAGATAGAGGCTGGTCGATCTCGAAGTCGAATCCGTTCCAGGTTCCACTGCCCGAGAACCACTGAAAACCGCCCGCTCCGCCGAGGAAAAATCCGGTTTGTTCGCTCTCGGCCTGAGCGTTGGAGGCCAGGCCGGCGCCGGCCAGGATTGCTACCCACAAGACTAGAATCTTCAATTTGAGCTCCATTTTCAGTACTTGGGTGCAAAAGCAATGAAGGGCCGTGTGGGTGGTGCCCTTCCATTCTCTATACCCAACGCACCGTGGCTGAAAAACCAGCGGACAAAAAAAGCCCCTCGCCGGATCGACCGGCAAGGGGACAAAATCACAATCTCGGTGGCGCGGCCTAGGTCTCCGACTCGTCATAGTAGTCGATCATGTCCACCGGCATCACCACGGTCGAGGCGATGTTGCTCATGTGGGCCACCAAGCGTTTGTAGAAGCGCAGCATCAGCACCATGCAAACGGCGTTGTTCACATCGAGGTCGCTGACGGTGATCTCGCGGATCAGGCCTTCGAATTCACGACCGCTGCGCTTGGCGTGCTTGATGACCTTGCCGGCCATCTCTTCATCGCTCTCTTCGAAAGCCTTGCGGGTGTCGTCGAACATGGAGGAAATGTCGGCGCTGATGGCCCCCAGTTTGTCCTGGTACAACTTGCGGTCGACACCCTCGGGCATCATGTCACCGACTTCGTGCAGATTCTTGACGTAGTCGCCGAGGCGCTCGCCATCCTTGACCGCGTTCATGAAGATCAGGGCCGAAGGCACATCGGCGCGGGAACCACTGACCGAAAGGCGAGAAACGACTCGCCGCCGGATCTTGCGCTCGAGTTGGTTGATTTTCTGATCCTGGGCGTAGACCCGGTTCTGAAAATCCTCGTTGGAGTCGCCCCTGATCAGCACTCCGGTGGTGAAATCGAACATGTCGTGACTTTTTTCGAGCATGGCGACAATCATGCCGACCAGTTCATTGGACCAGTTGTCGGCCTTGAACACATCCAAAATTGATCCGAAACCCATGTTATTCTCCCGTCGCGTTTAAGCGCGTAACAATTTGTCGAGCATCACAAAGACCAGGGGCATCACGAAGAAGATGCCCACCATATACAAGAGGGCGAAGACGCGTTTTTCGGCCGTTTTGCGGGCCAGTCCACGGGCCAGTCGAATGGGGATGCGCCGGATCGCCGCGATCGGGTAGATGATCGCGATCCCCGTAATGTTGAAAAAGAGGTGCACCAGGGCCACGGTCACGGCCTGGGGTGAACCCGTCATTGAAGCCAGCAGCGCTGTCACGGTGGTGCCGATGTTGGCGCCCATGGTGGCGGCAAAGGCCGACTCCAGAGGCACGATGCCGGCGCCGATCAACGGCACCAACAGGCTGGTGGTGATCGAACTGCTTTGCACCCCAACGGTGACCAGCAACCCCATGAACATGGCGGTCAGGGCACTGTTGTTGATCTTCTTGGTGAACGACCCCTCGGCCTTGTCCAGCACCACACTCTTGAGGAACTTGGTGAGGTAGGTCAGCGCAAAAAAGATGCCGGCCAAGGCGACAATGATCATGATAATAGTGGCGATGCCATCGGTCAGGCCCATGCCGTCAGTCAGCGAGTGTTGGATTTTTTTGACGACCGGTTTGACCACAGCCTTGATCGGGTTGTAGTACTTCGTGCCTTCGGTGCCCACCAGCTGCAGGCTGGTCCAGGTGGCCGAGCGTTCCAGGAAGTGGGTCGCCTGCTCGATGGGAAACAGGATGGCGATGGCCATCAGGTTGAAAAAATCATGCATCGTGGCGCCGGCAAAGGCCCGTTGGAATTCGGCCCGCCGGTTTATGGAAGTCATGGCCACCAGAGTATTAGTCACCGTGGTGCCCATGTTGGCGCCCATGATGATCGGGATGGCGCCTGTCACAGTCAGTGCGCCACCGGAAACCATGCCGACCACGATCGAGGTGGTGCTGGATGAACTCTGGATCAGCGAGGTGGCCAGCAGACCGATCATCAGGCCGATCACCGGGTTGGTGGTCGTGGCGATGAGGTGCTTGCTGAAATCCTTGCCCACCAGTTTGAATGCGGCACCAAACAGGCCAATGGCACAAAGGAAGATGTAGAGGAGACTCAGCAGGATGACCACGTTGAGCAGGATACTGAGTATCTTCTGCGCGGTCGGAGCCGACGGAGGTGTCTCGAATGATGGAGACTTCGCGCGGTCGGTCATTTCACTCCTGGTCCGGATATCAGGGATCCGGACAAATCGGGGAGAGGGATTGGGTCCCGGGACCAGTCTGAAACGCTCACGTTCGGCGGGCAAACTTCCCGGGTCGGCAATCGCGGGCAAACTTACCGAGAGGCCATTTTCCAGTCAAGAATTTACAGCGGGTTTACGCAATACTTACAATGACCCATGGCCCGCCAACGAGTTAGAAATCGGGGTTCAGCCAGGTCGGTCCCGGTCCGGCGGGCAGGGCGACCATTTCCATGATGGCCGCGATGTATTGCTGATCGGGTCCGGTGCGCTCGGGGTTGCGGAATTCCCAGACCACGGCGCCATCCGTGGTCACCTCAAAAACCCGGCCATTGTCCGATTCGGTGATCAAAGTATTCCCGTTTTCCAGCCTTTGTCCCGTGCCGCAGGTTTCGGAATAAAAGGGCGTGCCGGGGCCGTCGGCGAATTCCCAGATGATCTCCTGGGTCAGCGGGTCGACTTCCACGACTTTGGACTGCCCCTCGTGCCCCTTGTTGTCGAAAACCAGCAGGTGGCCGTTGTCCAGCAGAGTGGGTTGGTGCTGGGCGCTCCACATGCCGCTCAGCGCCCAGACAACCTTCTTCTGGCGCGGATCGACAATGGCCACAACGCCCAGTTCCCGTACCGATATCAGAAAATTGCCCGCCGCAAAAATCGGTGACTTGTGGGACTGGCTGCCATCCAGCATTTCCAGTGTATTGGTGTGGAAGATGTCGCCCGCCTCCTGGGCCTTGTCCAGGAACGAGGCGTAGACGGAGTTCTCGAAGGCGGCCAACAGGTCCAGCGACTCGAGTTCCTGCCCATCGGCCGAAATGTGGGTGATAAAGTCCAGCAACACGGGTTTGCGGGGGTGGAAACGCGGCACCACGCGGGCTTCGCGGGTCAGTACGTAAATGCTGCCGTCGGGGGCCAGGTCCAGGTCGTGGTGGCAGGCGCCGGGGAAGGACCACAAATAATTGCTGTCGCGATCGATACGGACCAAGCCATGGCCTTCAAAGATGGCCAGGACGCCGCCATCGGGCAGCAGCCTGGCCCGGCGCCAACAGGCCGTGACACCTTTGCGGTCGGGCCGAAATTCGGCGGCCCGTTCGGGATTGGCGTCCCGGCACTGGTCATAGCTGAAATTCCAGCGGTGGCGCACGCGGCCGTCGGGGTCGATGAGCTCGGCGCCCGGGGCGTGGCCGGACACATAGAAGCGCAGGTTGGGCGCGGCGGAACCCGACAAGTGAATGGTGGTGCCGGTCGTCTGGCCGGCGGGTTGGGAGCCCCCGACATATCCGAGGCTCTGCAGGCGCTTGATCTCGGCCAATTGGTCGGCGCTGAGCTCGGTGGTGGCGCCAACTCCGGGCCGCATCACGCCCCAATGGCCAGGATATCCCTGATCGGTCCCCGCCAGGCCCACGCGCTCACGCAACTCACGGGCCAATAGCAGCGGTTGGGCCATGGGGTCGGGATTGGTGGTGAAATGACCGATGAGAAGACCGAGGGTGAGGCAGACGAGACAGACAGCAACGAGGGGCAGAAGGCGAATCTGCCACCGTTTGGGTGGGTGCGATGTGGGACGAGGTCTGATGCTCAGCTCCCAGATGTCGTGGCGCGTAACTAGCCTGGTGTCATCCAACTCCTGTGTGAGGGTCCCGCCGCTTTGGAGTGGGGAGCGGCCGGTTTATATAGGGTCCGATTGATCCCATTTTGACCACAAATCAGGCAAAAAGTCAAGCAGACCGCACGATTCCCGGGCGGCAGAACTTGCCGCCCCGTGCAGGATCTGCGGCGACCGGTGTGGCCGCCCATCTGTTGCCGGCCCCCAACCCCATGAATGAGCGCAGTTTCCGCAGTTGTCCGACCGCTTCCCATCGGGCCTCAGAATTGCA
>DAOVTU010000454.1 GCA_030632925.1 Candidatus Krumholzibacteriia bacterium
ACGCCGCCGCGCCCGGATGCACGTTGAAGACGATGCTGTTGCCGGCCGCCAGCATGCCGATCGTATTGCAGATGATCGTGCTGGTGGGGTTGGTCGTCGGGGTGATCGCGCCGATCACCCCGAACGGGGCCCACTCCATGAGCGTCAGTCCGTTGTCGCCCGTGGTGGTTTCAGGCCGGAGGGCTTCCGTGCCCGGGGTTTTCTCCGTAACCAGCCTGTTTTTGATGACCTTGTCCTCGTAACGTCCAAGCCCTGTTTCCTGCCAGGCCTGGCGCGCCAGATCATCTCCCTCACGCAACATGGTTTCCCGAATGGCCGCGATGATTTCCGTTCTCTTGGCCAGTGTTGCTGCGTTCAGGTTGGTGAAGGCGGTGCGGGCCGCTTCAACACAATTGTCGATCGTATTGAAGACCCCATCACCTTCACCGTGACGGCTCATGAGCGTCGGTTCCACCATGGTCACCGGCGCAGCGAACGCTCCGGTCGGTGGGTTAGATCCAACCGGTGCGGTGTAGCTGGCTGGTCCAGTGTACCCGAGTGGCGCTGGACTAGTCGCCGAGGGCGTCCCTGCCCCCATGCGTCCGGCCAGCTCCTGGGCAATGCGATCCACCTGCTGATCCGTCAGCCGGCGCATCAGTCATCGCCCTTGCGGTAGCGCTCTTTGCCGTCGATATCCCAGCTGTCGACGATGGCCATGACCACCGCGTCGACCGGCTTGCCATCCGTGGCCACCGTCTGTCGTGCCGATGAACCCGAAGCGTACAGCACGTACTCGCCTTCGCCGGCACCGACCGCGTCAACCGCCACGACACTCCCACCAGTGGGTTTGCCATCGGGTCCGGCGATGCCGAGTATGAGCAGCTTCAGGCCATCAAGGCTGGGCTCTTTGTGGGTGGAAACCACCCTGCCGAGAACTTTTGCGAGGTTCATGCCGGCCTAGCTTTCGTCCTGGCGACCCAGCGGAATCACCTGGTCCACATTGGCGTGGGGCCGGGCGATGACGTGCACCGAAACCACTTCGCCCACGCGGGTGGCGGCGGTTTGGCCAGCATCGCAGGCGGCTTTGACCGCGGCAACGTCGCCACGCACGATGGCGGTGGTGTAACCGCCACCTGTTTTTTCGTAACCGACGAGGTCGACCCGTGCGGCCTTGACCATCGCGTCGGCGGCTTCAACCGTGGCGGTGAAGCTTCTGCATTCGATCATTCCCAGTGCGTCTGCCATTTCTTTTTCCTCCGGTCAGGGTAGTGTTCCCTATTGCTAAATTATCTATGACTGCTATTTCTGAACTCGTCCGTTGATGGCATCCAGCGCCGCAATAGCCGCCGGGCGCGCCACCTCCACGTCCTTTTCTTCACCGCCGATATACACCCGGCCGAACGCGCCCACGGCCCGCACTTCCAGGATGTTGATGTCGGCTGCTTTTTCAGCCTCGTTGGCGGCCAGGGCTGCGTAACCTGCTGGTTCGACTTCCAAGACAAACAACGTCTGGCCCGCCAGGATCAGGTTGCCGTGGCGCATGCGGTTGATCAGCATGCACTGATGGTCATCCAGATGGCGCACCACCTGATCCGAAATAATCCGCGGCTTCAGGCGCTGGTCTTCGCTCAACTCCAGCGTATCGAGGATAGCCTGGCCGGCCTGGCGCACATCAGTCTGGCTGTCCGAATGCACTTCGAGCATGCCGAAGTTGCGTTCGACGATCTGCATGCCGGGCGTGACATCGGTGCTTTTGAGCGCGATGTCCATGACCCGGTTGATTTCGATGCCGGGCGCGATTTCCACGAAGAGGCTGGCCTGGCCCACCTTGGGCAGAAAACCCTGGGCAATGGTGGCCTGGAAGGACGCGAACTGCGGTTGCAGGCTGTCGATGACGCAATATGTTCTCAAGTCGACCATGATAATCTCCTATGCGCTTACGGAAGCGCCTTCTGAACCCTGTTAACCCAATGCGCCCTGTGCTTCCTGAACAATGGCAATACTCGCGCTGGCGCCGATGCGGGTGGCCCCCGCGTCGATCATGCGCTTGGCGTCGCTGAAATTTCGGATTCCACCGGAGGCCTTGACCTCCATGCCGGCGCCGCGCACGACTGACGACATCAAAGCGATGTCTTCAGCTGTGGCCCCACCGGAAGCAAACCCGGTCGATGTCTTGACGAAGTTCGCCCGCGCCCTCTTGGCCAGTTCGCAAACACGCACTTTTTCATCGTCCGTCAACAGCGCGGTTTCGATGATGACCTTGCTGACAGCGCTGCCGTCGCGGCAGGCTTCGGTCACCGCCAGGATGTCCTTGAACACGTAATCATCGTCGCCACTTTTGAGGCGGCCCACGTTGATGACCATGTCGATTTCCTTGGCGCCGTCGCGGATGGCCTTGCGGCTTTCCATGCCCTTGATGTCAGGCGTTGCCGCTCCCAAAGGAAAGCCAACCACCGAACAGGTCAGCACCGGCGTGCCGCGCAAACCGTCGGCCACGCGTTTGACCCAGCACGGGTTCACGCACACGCTGCGGAAGGTGTGTTCGCGGGCTTCGAAGATGATCTTGTCGACCATCTCGATGGTGGCGTCGGGCTTGAGGATGGTGTGGTCGATGTAGCGCGCGAGTTCTTCGGGGATGCGGCCGGGTGAAGCCGGGCCGGATGTGAAGCGTCCGGCGCCCAGTTCGATGAACTGCCTGGCCGTATCGGGGCAACTGCCTACGCAGGGGCCGCCGTGGTAGACACCACCGACGCTTGACCCCATCAGGCCCTGCAGGCGGTCGACGATGCGGGCCATGTCGGCTTCGCTCAATTCGCCCAGACCCGCTGTAGCGATTGTTGGCGCGATCATCGTAGGTGCCGCTGCTGAATTTCCAGTACCCTGCACCTCATTGATCATCGCCACCCGACGCTTGTGCCGCGCCTCATTGCATTCAGTATTCAGAAACACATCGACGATTTGCGCCGCCAGGTTGCCGCCGATCAGGCCAGCACCCAGGGTCAGCAGATTGGCGTCGTTGTGTTCGCGGCCGTTGCGGGCGCTGCTCAGGTCGTAGGCCATGGCCGCCCGCACACCGGGGACCTTGTTGGCCACCATGGACGAGCCGATACCCGCGCCGTCGATCATGATGCCGCGCACCGCCCCACCGCCGGCCACCGCTTCGGCCACCTTGCGGGCGTAAGTTGGGTAGTCCACCGCGGCGTCGGAATTGGTGCCCATGTCCAACACTTCGTGGCCCTGGCCGCGCATGTGCTCACTGAGTTGCTGTTTCAGCGCGAAGCCGCCGTGGTCGGCTCCGATGGCGATCTTCATGGTCTCTGCCTCGCCTTTGTTCGTGTTTATCCTGCGATCACCAGACGCGTGAGTCGTCTGCGCGGCGCGGAATTCTCGATTTGCTTTCGTCCAGGTCGCTGAAGCCGGGCCCGCTGGCCAGGGCCTCACGCAAACGCTGGATCATGGTCTTCAGCGCCCCGCGCCCCTGTTCGGTCAAGCCAAAACAGGTCACCAGGCGGTTGCCGTCCTTGACCCGGTGGCTATGCAGGTAGTCCGCAGCCACCAATTTCCGGGTTTGGACGTGAAGGTTGCCATCGGCCAGGCCGGTTTCCTGCCGCAGGGACGTGAACGTCCAGCGGCAAACCCCTCGTGAGGACGGCAAAGACGCCACCGTGGCCATAATGGCCAGCCTGGCGGGGGTGCCGAGCATCTCGTCCAAATCAATTACCTTCATAATATAAAG
>DAOVTU010000482.1 GCA_030632925.1 Candidatus Krumholzibacteriia bacterium
CATCCTGGGCAACGAAGAAGGCTGCTGCGGTGACCCGGCCCGGCGCGTGGGTCACGAATACCTGGCCCAGATGCAGATCCCGGCCAACGTCACCACCTTCCAGAAGTACCAGGTGAAGAAGGTCATCACGGCCTGCCCGCACTGCTTCAACAGCATTGCCAACGAGTACCCGGACTTCGGGTTTGATGACGTCGAAGTGCTGCACCACAGCGAAGTGCTGGCCGATCTGGTCAAGCAGGGCAAGCTGAAGATGACCAACAACGAGAATCTCACCGTCACCTACCACGACTCGTGTTATCTCGGGCGGCACAACGATATCTACGAGGCGCCGCGTGATGTGATCGGCAATATCGATTCCATCAAACAGGTCGAGATGCCGCGCAACAAGCGCGAAGGTTTCTGCTGTGGCGCCGGCGGTGGCCGCATGTTCATGGAAGAAGACATCGGCACGCGCATCAACCACAACCGCATCGACGAGGCGGCCGAAACCGGGGCTGACGAAGTGTGCACCGCCTGTCCGTTCTGCCTGACGATGATGAGCGATGCGATCAAGGAAACCGACCGCTCGGAAACGCTGAAGGCCCGCGACATCGCCGAGGTGATGTTGGCCAATCTGGACGAGTCCTGATCAGCGGTTTTGTAGCAGACACCGCCGGTGAGCCCCGGATGTCCAGACGCATCCGGGAGCTCGATGGCGTGCGTGGCATCGCCATTCTGCTGGTGCTGGTCTGGCACTACGTGGCCTGCCAGGTGCCGGTGGAAGGGGCGGGTGCAGCCCCATTGGTGGTGCGTTTTCTGTCTCTGACCTGGAGCGGAGTGGATCTGTTCTTCGTCTTGTCGGGTTTTCTGATCGTCGGCATCCTGCTGGACACGAAAAAATCACCGTCCTATTTCAAATCATTTTACATCCGGCGTGTGTGCCGGATTTTTCCTTTGTACTACCTGATGGTGGGCCTGTTCGTGCTGCTGCCGCGGTTGGGATTGTTCCACAACGATTGGTTGTTCGCCGCCGAGTTGCCGCTGTGGAGTTACATCACGCTGACGCAGAATTTCTTCATGCACGAAGGTGGATTTGGGCCGAATTGGCTGGGCGTGACCTGGTCGCTGGCGGTTGAGGAACAGTTCTATCTGGTGATCCCCTTGATGGTGTGGTGGCTAAATCGGCGGGGGCTGTTGCTGGTATTGTTGGTGGGCATCGTGGCGGCGCCATTTTTGCGCCATGAATTGGGCAACCTGGGTGCGTATGTCTTTCCTTTCACCCGGGCGGATTCCATCCTGCTCGGGGGCGTGATCGCCCTGCTGGTGCGCACGCCGGGAGCCTGGGGTCTGGTGCGGCGCTACCGCAGCGTCGTTTGGGCTGTGCTGGGCGTTGCGGCCGTGGGCTTGGCCGTGCTCATGGTCAAACAGGCCGGTGTGGGGGATGTGTACCTGCATTTTGTTCTGGCGGTTTTTTACGGCGCCATGGTCATCCTGTCGTTGCTGATTTCCGGCAGTCCGCTGAACGCATTTCTCTGCAACCGGGCTCTGGTCTGGCTGGGCCTGCGGTCCTATGGAATCTACCTTTTTCACCAACCGGTCAGCAGCCTGGTGCACGGAGCGCTCAATGGAAACCCGGCGCCATCGTATGCGAATTTTTCTGAATTTGGAGCGACCCTGGTGGCCCTGTTGGCGGTGCTGGTCGTGAGCGAATTGTCATTCCGGTATTTTGAGGCGGGCTTTCTTCGTTTTGGCAGCCGATTTCGGGCGGAGGGTCGCTGAAAAAGCACCTTGGCCTGCCTATCACCCATTGGGTTGCACAAACGCGCCTCTTCTGTTATTAAATGGACTATTCAAGGATTCCGGCCCGCCTAAAATCGGGCCGTTTTGGTTTCCCGTGCCTTTTCGCGGCGCGGCGACCATTCGCTACCGATCAGGAGGATGAAAATGAGCGCCCACGATCCCGTCCGGTCCACCGACCGCCTGAATCGGATCTGGAGCAGGGGGAAAGATTTCCTCGGCACCGAACTGCCCATCATGTGTGGAGCCATGACCTGGATCAGCGATCCGGATCTGGTCAGCCGCATGAGCAACCTGGGGGCCTTCGGGGTTTTGGCCGCCGGCAACATGCCGCCCGAGTTGTTCCACGAGTATGTGTCAAAAACCCGTGAATTGACGGACCAGCCCTTCGCCGGCAACGTCATCACCATTGCGCCCAACTACCTGGAGCATCTGGACATTCTCTGCCAGGAAAAAGTGGGCCACATCGTTTTTGCAGGCTCTTTGCCGCGCGGCTCCGAAGTGGAGAAAGCCAAGGCCAGTGGGGCAAAGGTGCTGTGCTTCGCTTCGACCAGCTCCATCGCCAAGCGCATGATCAGCTACGGCGCCGATGCCCTCATTCTCGAAGGCAGCGAGGCCGGTGGTCACATCGGCCATGTGTCGACCATGGTGCTGCTGCAGGAAATCCTGTTCAATTTTGAAGAGATTCCCATCTTCGTGGCCGGTGGCATCGCCAGTGGCCGGATGATCGCCCACCTGGGCCTGATGGGTGCGGCCGGTGCGCAGATGGGCACCCGGTTCGTGATGGCCGAAGAGTGCAACGCCCACGACAAGTTCAAGAGCGTCTTTGCCAGGGCTCGGGCCCGCGAAGCCATCTCCACCCCTCAGTACAGCCAGAAGCTGCCGGTGGTGTCGGTGCGCGCGTTGAACAACAATGCCATGAGTCATTTCGGTGAAATCCAGTTGGACTTGCTGGAGAAACTGGCCAGTGGTGAGCTTACCCGGCAGGATGCCCAGTTCAAGGTCGAGGAGTACTGGGTCGGCTCTTTGCGCAACGCTGCGGTCGATGGCGATGTGGAGGACGGCTCCCTGATGGCCGGCCAGTCCGTGGGGATGCTCAAGAAGGTTCAGCCGCTGCGGGAAATCCTGCAGGACCTGGTGGACGAGGCCGACGCGGGTCTGGCCAAGGCCAAAAAAATGATGGGCTGACAGCACAGCTTAACGGGGAGGCTGTGACCGGTGCCCCGAGTTTCCTGCACCAGGCAAGGATTGCCGGGGCCGCTCTGAAGGGCGGCCCCGGTTTTTTGTGTCTGGTGCCCAACAAGTGCGTGGCAGATGGGATAAATGGAAAATGCGGGCTCCGAGACCGGACTGCTTCTGTCTGGCTGCAGTGGCATCAAACTTGATACAGCTCCCTTGATAGAGTCCGTCTTGCCCTCTTGGGGACCGACGAGAAATCATCGGAAATCCCACGCAAGGCATTTTGCCCCCGGTGGGATCGAGTTTGCAACCAGCCTTGGGGAGATTTTCATGTCGTTTCTCTCGTCACAATCCCGCCGCGCCATCAGGCCCGGGGCCCTGCCCTGCCTGATCCTGCTTCTGGCCGGATTGACCGCGTCTTTCGCCGGCGCCGCCGAGATCACCAGCCGTGTTGACGGTCAGGTCCTGATCGCCGCAGATCCGGCCGATCCCACTTCGTATGTTTCCTATGCTGAGTTCCTGCGCAACAACGGCGACCTCAAGGGCGCCGAAGAAGTGCTGGAA
>DAOVTU010000434.1 GCA_030632925.1 Candidatus Krumholzibacteriia bacterium
CCAGGTTGGCAGCCCGCAGGGTTGCCGCTTCCCGGTCCAGATCGGCAATTTTCTGCAATAGGTTTTTGTCGTTTCCGCCGTTGTCCATCAAAGAGCCCCCGAAAGTTCATGTTGATCAGGCACAGATCGGCGGATGGACTCATCTTATAGCAGGGGTGCACAGGGAGCAACGCTTTGCATGGCAATTCCACCTCCGAAACGCATTGCAACTGGATGAATCTCCGGTTTGGGGTTAGATTGGCGGCCACAAACGGCCCCAGCCCATCACCGAACCAGCAGAGGAATCTCTCATGAGCCAGACGCCCATCACACTCTTCGACACCCTCACGGGCCAGAAAACCCAGTTGCAAACCCTCGAGCCCGGCAAGTGTGGCGTCTACTGCTGTGGTCCGACGGTGTACGGTTTGAGCCATCTGGGCAACGCCCGGGCCGCTTTGGTGCCCGATGTGATGGTGCGCTTTCTGCGCCACGCCGGGTACGAAGTGAAGTACGTGCGCAACATCACCGACATCGATGACAAGATTATTCAGCGCAGCCAGGAAGAAGGCATCCCGGCCCAGGAAGTGGCCGACAAGTACGCCGCCGAATACAAAAGCGACATGGCGGCCCTGAATTTGCTTGAGCCGGATGTCACGCCGCGGGTGAGCGACCACGTGCCGGAGATCATCTCCTTGGTGCAGGACCTGATCGACAAGGACCTGGCCTACGATGTCAGCGGCGACGTGTTCTACCGGGTGAAGGCCTTCGCCGGCTACGGAAAACTGAGCAAGCGCAACGTCGACGAGATGATCGAAAGCGCGGGCAGCCGCGTGGATGTGGACGAGCGCAAGGAAACGCCGCTCGATTTTGCCCTGTGGAAATCGGCCAAGCCCGGCGAGCCGGCCTGGGACAGTCCCTGGGGTCCCGGTCGTCCAGGCTGGCATATCGAGTGCTCGGCCATGAGCAGCACCCATCTGGGCGACTGCTTTGACATTCACGGCGGCGGGCGCGATCTGATTTTCCCGCACCACGAAAACGAGATCGCCCAGAGTCAAGGCGCACACGGTGAAGACACCTTCAGCAAGTACTGGGTGCACAACGGGTTCATCGATTTTGACGGCGAGAAAATGTCCAAGTCGTTGGGCAATTTTTTCACCACCCGCGAGATCCTCAACCTGTACGATTCCGAGTCGGTTCGGTATTTCCTGCTGACGGTGCACTACCGCAGCGGCCTGAATTTCGAGATCGAAGTGACGTGCCCGGCCTGCGACGCGGAGCTGGACAAGGAGCAGCAGGAAAGTGGCGCGTGCAGTTGTGGTGTGACCACCGGCAGTGATGAGTTGCGGCAACGCGTGCGCTTCCCGGGTCTTGAAGAGGCGGACGAACGTCTGGCCTATATCTACAGGACCTTGGCGGCGGCCAAGCGTTTCCTGGCCACCGCCAAGAAGCCTGGCAACGAAGAACCGGTGCTCGAAAATGTCGCCGGCATGTTGATGACCTTCGTGGTGCACATGCAGAACGACTTCAATACCAGTGGAGGTCTGGGCGCGCTGAGCAAGCCGCTGGCCGAGGCCAATGGCCTGCTGGATACCGGCAAGGGCGTGGGCAAGGCCACACGATACCTGACGTTGGAAAAGTTTGCCGCCGACATGGGCGTGGTGGCGGAAATTCTGGGCTGTTTCGGACAGGATCCTGAAGCTTGGCTGATCGGCCGGCGCGACATGAAGGCCGCCCGCATGGGGCTGGACCTGGCGCGGGTGGACCAACTGGTGGCCGACCGGGTCACTGCCCGGCAGGAAAAGGATTGGGACGCGGCCGATCGCATCCGGGGTGAGCTGGATGCGCTGGGGGTTGGGGTGCAGGATGGGCCCGAAGGTTCGATCTGGGATTTCCAGTAGTCTGAATGGCGACAACTCAAAGTGGACCCGGCACTTGCGGCCGGGTCCTTTTTTGTCGAGAATGGCCTGATCACATTGCAGAGAAAGGTGGCGACTGATGAAGAAGATGATTGTGCTGGGGATGTTGGCTGCGTTGCTGGTGGCCGGTTGTGGGGGCAAGGCGGACGATCAGCCCGTACTGCGATTTACGGCCATTCCCGACCAGAATACCACCGAATTGCAGCAGCGCTTTGCGCCCTTTGCCGAGTATCTGGCCCAGGAACTGGGTGTGGCCGTGGAGTACGTGCCGGCCCGCGACTACCAGGCTTCGGTGGAGATGTTCCGCAACGGCGACATCCTGCTGGCCTGGTTTGGTGGCCTGACCGGTGTGCAGGCCCGCGTGGCCGTGCCTGGTGCAAGGGCCATTGCCCAGGGTGAGGCCGATCCGCGCTACTATTCCTACTTTATAGCCAACGGCGAGACGCCCTTGCTGGCCAGCGAAGATTTCCCGGCCGGGATCGCCAATCACACCTTCACTTTTGGTTCGGAAAGCTCGACTTCAGGCCGACTGATGCCCGAGCATTTCATCAAGACGAACAGTGGCCAGTCGCCGGCCGAATTTTTCAGCCAGCCCTTTGGCTTTTCCGGCAGCCACGACAAGACCTGCGAGCTGGTCGAAGCCGGACGATTCGAAGTGGGCGTGGTGAACTACAAGGTCTATGATCGGCGCGTGGCCGACGGCACTACTGATCCGACCAAGTGCAGGATCATCTGGCGCACGCCTGAGTTCGCCG
Source organism: Candidatus Krumholzibacteriia bacterium (assembly GCA_030632925.1). Classification (GTDB taxonomy): domain Bacteria; phylum Krumholzibacteriota; class Krumholzibacteriia; order LZORAL124-64-63; family LZORAL124-64-63; genus JAGRNP01. The sequence continues at coordinate 2,651 of DAOVTU010000434.1, forward strand.
ACTACAATTTCACGGCTCATCCGGAACTCGAAGCGAAGTTCGGTGTGGGCTTCACGGAGAAATTGCAGCAGGTGCTGCTGGGCATTGATGACGCGGCCCTGCTCGAAGCCCTGCCGCGCAAGAAATTGATCGCTGCCGAAAATGCCGAATTTGCGGGCATCGAGGCTGTGGCGAGGGAATTGGGGATGGTGCGTTAAGTGTCCAAGTCGGTTCAGCAAAGCGGTTTCGCGCTGCAGGAGGTGACCGTTCGGTACGGATACGTCAGTGCGCTGCAAAACGCGTCGCTAAAGGTGGCGCCCGGCGAGGCGGTGGCCCTGGTGGGGCCCAGCGGCGCCGGCAAAACCACGTTGTTGCGGTTGCTGAACAGTGCGGTTGTGCCGAGCGAAGGCCAGGTCGAAGTTGCGGGCACAAGGTTGGGTGATTTGTCTGCCGAGGCTCTGCGGGAATTGCGCTCGCGCATTGGCTTTGTGCATCAGGACCTGCGCCTGGTGCCAAATTTGCGGGTTTCCCAGAACGTGATGAGCGGCCGGTTGGGGCGGCTGTCGCTGTGGCAGTCAGCCCGGATGTTCTTGCGCCCGGCGGCGGCGGAACTTGAAGAAGTGCACTGCCTGCTCGAACGGGTGGGCATCGCCGACCAGATGTACCAACGGGTCGATCGCCTGTCCGGCGGTCAGGCCCAGCGCGTGGCCCTGGCTCGAGCACTGTACCAGTCGCCACGCATTTTGTTGGCCGACGAACCGGTCGCCAGTGTGGATCCGGCTCGGGCGGCGGCGCTGTTGGAACTGCTGACCGGCATCTGTGCCGAAGAAGGCCTGACCCTGGTGGTGAGCCTGCACAGTCCCGAGTTGGCACGGCGCTATTTTTCGCGCCTGGTGGGTTTGCGCGCTGGCCGGATCGCTTTTGATAAGTCGACCGCCGAAGTGAATGACCAGCAACTGGCCGACCTTTATGATCTGGAGGCCGACCGTGAGCTTTGAACGGCGACCAGGGCCTGGTGCAGGCTCGGTGACCAGTCGGAAGCCTGGTTCCAGACTGGGTTCGCTGGGCACCGCAGGAGTCATCCTGACGGCCTTATTGCTGGCCGGGATGTGGGCGGCGTGGCACCTGCGGCTTGAGGCGAGCCAGCTAGCGCCCGGCCGGGGTGGCTGGCAACTGGCGGCGGCTTTTTTCGGACGGGCCC
>DAOVTU010000127.1 GCA_030632925.1 Candidatus Krumholzibacteriia bacterium
AGCGGCCGCCTGGAGCGGGCGTCTCTGACTTTGCTGTTCGGGATTTTCCAACTTGGCGCCGCTTTGTCGGTCACCCTGTTGATGTTTCTGCCGGCCAGCCTGTGGCTGGGTTTGGGCGAAGGCGTATTGCCGTTTTTCCTGCTCATGTTGCCGGCCACCATTTTGTCGGGCGCCAGTTTTCCCCTGGCCAATCGTTTGGTCTTGAACAATCCGGCTTTGGCTTCGGCCAGCGTGGGCAGGATGACGGCCCTCAACACCCTCGGCGGCATCGCAGGCTCGCTCTTGGTGGGGTTCTTTGTTCTGCCCCAACTGGGCCTGTCCGCCAGCGTAAAAATCGTCACTGGTGTGGGCGTGGCCACCGGCGTGGCGGCCCTGCTGCTGCTGGAAAAATCGACCGGACGGACTCGCCAACTTCGCCTCGGTCTGTCGGGCGCCGGCGTTGTCTTGTGGCTGGGCATCCCGCTATTGCTGGGCACCGAACTGCCCGCTGGATTCCTGGGCCACAACGGCCGTTTGCTGGACTATGTCGAAGGCCACAGCGCCACCTTGTCGACGGTCGACGTCGAGGGCGTCGTGCGCCTGGAAATCGACAACCTGTGGCAGGGCATTGATACCAAGGGCCACCAGATCATGGCTGCCCATCTGCCCGCCTTGTTGCACGCCGATCCGCAGGACGTGCTGGTCATCGGCGTGGGTGTAGGGCAAACGGCCGGGCGTTTCCTGGACCACGGTGTTGCGTCGTTGGACTGCGTGGATATCGAACCGGCCATTTTTCCGTTCATCGACCGCAATTTTCCCAACGCCCGGTTGCGCGACAAGAGAGTGAACCTGGTGCCGGACGACGGCCGCACCTTCACCGCCCACACCGACCGGCAGTACGACATCATCTCGGTTGAAGTGGGGCAGTTGTTTCGGCCGGGTATCGATGTTTTCTACACTCGCGAATTTTACCAGGATGCCCGCAAACGCTTGCGCGACGGCGGCTTGGTTGCCCAGTTTGTGCCTCTGGGCTTTCTGCCCGAGGCTTCGTTCCGCTCGGTGGTGGCGACTTTCCTGGACGTTTTTCCCGAGGCTGGCCTGTGGTACAACACCCAGGAATTGCTGCTCATCGGTGGTGTCAGCGAGGCGCCGCGCCTGGACTTAAATCGCTTGCGCAAACTTGAGGGCGCCCTGGAAGGCGACACACCCGATGAGGCCACCGCCCGCCTGGCCCAGGACCTGTCCTGGAGCCATTGGGGTGGCGCGAGGCATCACCTGGTGCATCCCGGTGCGCTGTTGGGCAGCTACCTGGCCGACAGTGCCGGGCTGCAGGCCATGGCCGGCGACGCGCCGATCTATGTCGACGACATTCCGCGCCTGGCCTACGAAACCATCGGCGCCAAGGTGCAGGACCATCACGAAGAACCCATGGCGCGCTTTTTGGGTAATCATCTCGCACCGCTGGCCCACGGCGTGGTCGATGCGCCCGAGCCCCGGGTGTTGAAACTGGCCACCGAAACGCGGCAGTTGAACCTGCGGGATATCGTGGCCTCGGGCCTGATCGCCGAAGTGACGGCCAGCCAGGGACAGGTGTCGATGCAGAAAAATCTGCATGTATTGCAGCAGGCATTGAAGCTGAATCCGGAGAGTTTTTTGGCCAACGCGAACACGGGCAAGTTGCTGCTCATGGCGGGGCAGGCGGCGCAGGCCGAAACCTTCCTGATCAAGGCGGTGAGGCTGCAACCAGAGGCGGTGCCGGCGTTGCGCGATCTGGGCATGGTGTACATCGTGACCGACCGTCCGCATCAGGCTTTGACCTTCCTGCAAACGGCGGTGCGGTTGGATCCGGAAGAATTTGGCGTGCGCAATTATCTCGGCAGTGCCCTGGCCATGACCGGCGACCCGGCCGAGGCCATCGTGCATTTCGAAAAAGCGCTGGCCCTGCAGCCGGACGACATCTCGGTGCAACAGAACCTGGCCCGCGCCCGGCGGGAAGTTTCCGCCCGCTAGCGGGCCTGATTCAGGTCGGCAATTTCCTCGGGTGTGTAGCCCAACTGCTGCCAGTCCAAGACGCTTTGTGGCCCGTGGCAATCCGCACAATCCAGAGCGCCATCCAGCCGGATGGCGTGGCTGATTTCCAGCATGGCATCGGTCGGGAGCCAGCGCGGTTCGATTTGGCGGCCCGCGTGCACGTCTACGAAGCTGTCGGTATTCCAGCCGTCTATTGCCATGTACGACATAAACTTGTCCATCATGTAGTATTTGAACAACAAGCCGTACATCATGCCCATCATGCTTTTTTCCATCTCCACGCGAGCCGCTGTCTGGGGTTGTCCAGTGCGGTAGTAGGTGGGCAGGTTGTAGGGCACGAACATGCCGCCAAAAGGCCCCATATTTTGCAGATCGATATGCTGGCGCCCGTTGAAACGCTTCATGGCGTACAGTTTTGAGGGCCGACCGGCCCGGGCGATGGGCCGCATGACCTCTTCATACCACCCTTCGTAGTCAAAATCGGCAAATTCCGGCCAGCGGTGTTCTGCATCATAGAAGCTGTACAGCCCCGCGCCATTGGGATTGTCGCCGATGGGATTGCCCAGAAAAGTGCCGTCGCCGTTCCACCAGACGTAGGCGATGCCCTTCCCGGGCGCCGACTCCTTCACGCTGTCATCGTAGATGTGAATGCCGGGCTCTTCTTCGAAGACGGTGTTGCCAAAGTCGCGCCGCGTCACGTTGTCTTCGTGCAACGAGGGAATGTGGCAAGTCTGGCAGGCGATGCGGGCCAGATGGCTGTTCAATGCCTGGCCGTGTTCGCTGCTGTCGTCGTGGGGCGGATCGTCGTGGCACTGCAGGCAACTCACTTCAACCTGCGGCAAATCGTTGGCCATCATGGTCGTGGTGTGCGTGCCCTTGGCCATCAGGTGGCCCTGCGTGGCGTGGCATTCGATGCAGGTGATGCCCGCCGCTGCGTGTACATCCCAGGTGGGGGAATAGGGCGTGCCGCGCTTGCTGCCCGGATGCGAAACCCGTGGTCGTTGCTGACCCAGGTTGGTCATGCTCTGCATGTACTCGGGGCCCGCTTCGTCTACATAAATGTCGCCGCCAAAATTGTGTTGGTGGCAACGCAGGCAGGCTTCGGCGGTTGGTGTGGTCACGGACAAGGCTGCGCGCAGGCTGCGGTCCTGGTCCCAGCGCATCCGGCCATTGTCGTCGCGCACCACTTGCTTGCGGTTCATGTCGTAGGCCGTGGCGTGGCAGATCAGGCAATCGATGGCGTCTTCTTCTGAGGCCTGGGTTTGGTAAAGGGGCATGATTTCGCCGAGGGGCGCCTGGTACTGGCCGCCGATGTGGCATTGGCCGCAGCCTTCGCTGAGAGTATCGCCTTCGGCGGTGACCACGAGCTCGGCCCAGGCCGTCATGGCGAAGGAGCCCGGCTTGGGGCAGGGGCGGTTCAATTTGCCCATGGGAAAATCGTCGGCCAATTCGCCATTGAAGCCATAAACGTTGGGATGTTCGGTGGTGAAAAATCGGTAGTGGGCCGAGCCGGTCAGGTTGTCCATCAGGTCGGTGGTCACGGTGTCGCCGGCGGCGGTGTGGTAGGTCAATTCGCTGTGGCACTGCAGGCAAGTGGCCGGGCCCTCGTAGGTGCGGATGCCGGCTTCGCGGAAGCGGTCGACGTGGTCGTATTTCACGCCATCGGCGGGCAGCGAGGTCGCCAGAGCCTCAAATTCGTCCTCGGAAGCCGGGGTAATTACGGGAAATGTGACCTCTGCGGGGCGGCTGTCGGCCGGCAGTTTCAAATTTATGAGGGCAGACCAATTGAAGGCCATCAACAGGGCCAAGACGATGACTGCGGCGGGGATAACAAAGCGGCGTCGAATACGGCGGCGGAGAGGCATACCAGGTCCTTCGCGGTGGTGAGAGGTTTTGCCTGACCTGTTAAATCTTCGTCATTTAAGCCTACGGGTCAAGGTGGATATCGGGCAGAGCCTTGTTTTTACCCATCAAATTCCCGTATACTGATTCAGCCGCATTCGCTCATGCGGCATTATATTCGCTCGTTTGCCAGTCGGTTATAAGGGGAAAACATGAATAAGCGCGCCGCGTTCGCCATATGCGTTGCCATTTTGGGCCTATCGGCCAGCAGCTTGGCTACGGAAACTCCCAACTTCATCCTGAATCAGACCGAAATCCGCAGCGACGGTTCGCATCTGGCCAAAGCCGCGGGCGATACCATCCTGTTGATGGGGCCGACCGGTTCGGGGGCTCCTTTTATTGGGGATTTTGAAGCCGGGTGGAATGGCTGGACCAGCGTGGATGCCACCGTCAGAGATTATGATCTGCATTGGCAAGTTAGCGATTACAACCAGACGGTGCCGGGGAATTTGGCGGCTTGGTGTGGTGACCTGTCCTTGCCTTCCTGCTATGCCGGCGACCCGGAGGGTGGATACGGCAACTTGTGGCACGAGTTTCTGACCACCGCCCTGGTGGTTGCCGATCCTGCCAGCTTGTCTTCGGTGCGCGTGACTGCCACGCTGCAAACGGACCTGGAACCTGGCTATGACTATGTCTACCTGACGTCTCACCCCGCCTTCAGCACGAATTATTTCAATCTGGCCAGTTGGGGAGGCAAGGCGACTCACGCTGTTGACGAGGTCTATAGTGTTTTGCCTGCCGAGTATGTTGATGGCAATACGATTGTGGTGAGCTTCAGATTGCAAACCGATGGTGGGTTTTCGGATGAAGACTGCCAGTACCCTTCGGCGGGGGCGTGCCAAATCGATAACATCACGGTAGCGGTTTCCCAGGCTGGCCAGTCCAATCTGATTTCATTTACAGATTTTCAGGATGGCACCCTTGGACCCTGGACGCCGACAATGCACACCGGAGTAGGGGACTTCGCCCAACTTTGGACCGGCTTGCACGACATGGATCCCTGCGCCACGAATATGTCCCAACAAGTGGCATTTATTGATGATGGTGTGGTCCAACCTGCCACCGGTGGCTCCGAATGCATCGACTGGTGCTACGGCCCGACGGGGTACATCGTCAATACGACCGGCGGCTTGGTGGCCAATTCGAGAGCCTACCTTTGGAACATGGTCTGGTCGCCGGTCATGGCCTGGCCCGACGACACCATGGATGGGGCCCTGTTGTCGTTCGATGTCTATGTGCATGAAGAACTGGCGCCCGATTCCCCAGGCATATTTACTTATTGGGACCTGTGGTCCATGGATATCGAGTATCCTGACCACTCTTTGATGCCTCCCCGAATTTTCGTTGGCTACGGTGGCCCCAATTATCGGCGCCGGGAAATTCCCCTCGGAGATTTGTTTATTTCGGGACGTGATTCCATCCAAGTCGCCCTCGGTGCCTATGAATTGGGCTGGGCGTGGGGCTGGACCGGCGACAATGGCACGCCCGCACCCTATTTCGACAACGTCCGGTTGCAAATTTTCGGCGCCTACGGACCGACCCTGGTCGCCCAGAACGTCGATCTGGCCCAGGACAACTTCCCTGAAGTCGACGCCATCGACTTCGCTGACCTGGGTTCCATGCATGTGCGTTTCGACATGGCCAAAAACATCTCGGCTCCCGAGCACATGCGCAATGATCCCGGCGACTCGATCGTCGTGGATGTGCGGATCGTCCGTACCGGGGCCACCTTGAGTGGAGTACCCGAGATGCACTACGCCATCGGGGCCAATCCGGTTTTTGATCCTTACCGGACCACGCCAACCAGTGGCGTGATTTTGGGTGTGCCGGCTGTCGGCACGTCGGGAGTCCCTGATCCGGAAGCCTGGGCCTTTGACCTGCCCGACACAGGCACCTTGTTTCCCGGTGACATCCTGCACTATTACTTCCGGGCGGGTGATGAGGTGGACGGGGTCGTGGAGTACAATACTCTGCCGGCGGACATCACCGGTTTTGGCGCCTTCGGTCGCTTCCTGGAATACGATACGCGGTTCGTGATGTACGCGTTGCCGACCGTCGAATCGGATGGGTTTGGCGGCTTTCGGATGGACAAATTTTTGGTCTGGAACGATGGCATGCGCCTGGAAGAAGAGGGCAAGTGGTTTTCCAGTTATCCCTTTTCAGTGCCTGATCAAGTTGATGTCTATCGCACCCGTGACCCGGCAGCAGGCGTGGGCAATGGTCTGGGTGGCCGGACCGGTGGCCCATCGTTGGACCACTACGATGTGATCGTTTATACGAGCGGTGAACTTGCGCAAAACACACTGTCCAATGGGGACTACACCCGCGATGCGGGAAACGACCTGGCAACCTTGGCGAACTGGCACGCTGGTGGCGATCGAGATCTCTTTTTGACCGGTGACAATCTGGCCTCGGACCTGGCGTTAAACCAGGGCACAGCTGGCGTGGCTTTTCTGCAGCAGGTCATGGGTGTGGATTGGGTCGCCACGGATTTGCGGCAGCTGATCAACAATCAGCCCACGCCTTTGGTGCAGGCGATACCGGGCAACCGGGTGATTTACAATATTTCTACCTGGATCGCATACGGCGCCTGTCCGGGCATCAACAGCTTTGATGCTGTGACGCCGCGACCGGAAGCCACAAGGGTGGCCGAATTTACCGACCCGATGGGGAATGCCGGCAGCTATCCCTACTCGCCCGCAACCCTCATGGTCAACTCCGGCACCAACCGGGCCGTTTTTATGCCCTATGACTGGGCAAATATTATGACCCCGGCAGACCAGAAGAGTGGGGCGCCGCTTGCCTCGCGGGTCACGATCATGCTGAACATTCTTAGCTTTTTTGGCACGACTATTAATGGGATGTTGAGTGATGTCCCAACGGCTCCGGTATTTGCCGTCAGCGCCTACCCCAACCCGTTCAACCCGGCCACCAGACTGGACTACACGGTAGGCCATCCCGGTCATCTGACCCTGAAGATCTACAACCTGCGCGGCCAGTTGGTGCGCACTTTAATCGATGGCCAGGTGGAGTCTGACGGCTTCGTGATGTGGGATGGCAAGGACGAAAACGGTACCGCTGTGGCCAGTGGCATCTATTTCCGCGAGGCTCGTTTTGGCGCGGAAACGCTGGTTGGGAAAATGGCCTTGGTGAAGTAGGCAGTCAGACCTTGCAAAGCAAAAACGGTCGTCAGGCAGAGTGCTGACGACCGTTTATTTTGGATTGCTGAAATCGACCTAAAAATGGGCGTTGATCCCCGGCAGCCACTTCAACCCACTGGGATTATTTTCCGCATGGTTCAGCAGCCCGATTTGCACGCCCCGCAAATTTTCGGTGCTGTTGAAGATGCCAATGGTCAGGCCGGTGGTGGCCTGAGTCCGCGTATAGGCTCCGGTGCCAAAGCCGCGCAAGTGGTCACTCTTCAAATAGGCAAAGGCAATGGCCGCGCCATCAATCTGGTTGCCGCCCACAGCACTGCCGATGAAGGCGCCGGTCATTTCGTCTCCACCAACGCCCAGCCCGCC
>DAOVTU010000259.1 GCA_030632925.1 Candidatus Krumholzibacteriia bacterium
CCGGCCACACCTTCAAGGGAAGCCGCCAGGCGATCCAGAGAGATCACCAGATCCCATTTGGGAATTTCCTGTTCCAGGTAACGGCTCAGCTCGTCGACTTTATCCTGTTCCATGTCAGGAAACTTGGCCGCCGTGACTTCGACCCTCTCAAGGGTCGCAGTGCGGGATTCGTGGTCGGTCGACAGGTCGGCCGAGATCCAGATCGCGCCAAAGATCAGGCCATCCTGGCCCTTCTGTTTGATCGAGATGGCCGCACGGGACTCCAGATGGTTGCCCTCGAAAGACTCGATCTGGGGCTGATAGATCAGGGCCTCACCTTTTTCCCCGGTGATGACCTTGGGCCAATCTGGGCCCGAGTCCTTATCCTGGGCCTGAGCTGGCACAGCGGCGATCAAAAGAGCAAACAACAACAGAGAAATGGAACGCGTGGAATTTTTCGACATTTTAGTAAACCTCCGCCGTCAAACTAGTCCCTGCGATGCCTGCATGTCAACGCACCAGCATCCCCGGTTGTGGAGGCAGTGGCTTTGGGGTACTTTTGGTCGGAAATCAGGCCCAAACTCTTTGTCTGGAGATATTCGTGCATACCGCAGCGCCGACCAAATCCCGCCCCAAACCGAAGACGCGCCCTTTGGTGACGGCCGTCTCGGTGCTTGTCATTGTCGGGATCGCGGCGGCGGCCTACATCACCATCAAGGAGTTTCAGGTCCAGCGCTCGGTTTATGCCCGCATCCTGGACCAGAAACTGTCCACCACCAGTGACCAGTTTCGCTATTACCTGCAGCCGGTGAATGATGACCTGGCCGCCATGGAAGGCTGGTGGCGATCCGGCCTGCTCGATGCTGACCAACCCGATGGCGCGGCTTCCCTGTTGGTGCCCCTGCTATCGGCCACGCCTCAGATTGCCGGGGCCTATATCATTCCGCCGGAAGGCCCTGTTGTTCGCCTCGTCCAGCAAGACGGCAAGTGGCACCAACCAACTGTCACAGCCACCGAGTCCAACCCCCGCCATTCCGCCTGGTACGAAAAGGCCAGCCAAACCGTAACCAGCGACCCCGTGGTCTGGTCGGATTACCGCAACCTGCCGGGCCTTGAGCAACGTGGTCTGCTCATCGGCCGGGCCACCAGCGACGGCACGGTCCTGGCCGTGGCCCTGCTCAAGAGCGACCTCGATCGCTTCACCGCCACGGCGCCCATCACCGAAAACGGCATCCTGGTGCGCCGCTTCGACAACGGACAGGTGGCCTGGTTGTCGCCCGGTTCAGGTGGCTCCCTGGACACCACCAACAGCGGCGATCTGCTGATCAGTGACCTGCCCGAACACAAGGTCATCGGTAGCGCCCTGCTGGAATGGGGCCAGCGCGAACGCCCCTACGAGCAGGCTTTTTCCTTCAAATCCGATGGCCAAACCTGGTGGGCCTCGTTCTACCACAGCGTGCCGGGCACCGATCCGGGCGAACTGTTTCTCATCGCGCCGGCCAGCGACCTCAACCGCCGCCTCGAAACCGTGACCGGACGGGTGACCCTGATATTTGCCCTGGTGATGGCTCTGGCCACCATCGCCGTGGTCGTGCTGGCCTTCGAATACCGCAACAAGTGGCGCCGCATCGCCCGCCGCCGCCGGCCGGTGCCCACCAATGAAGCCGAACTGCTGGATCTGATCGGCGAAGGCGAATCGGTGCAACTGGAATTCAAATCGACCATGCGTTGGAACCTGCACGCTGACAAGGCCGGCAAGGAAATCGAGATCGCCTGGCTGAAGTCGGTGGTGGGCTACCTCAACACCGATGGTGGCTTCCTGATGATCGGGGTCGATGACGATGGCAACGTGCTGGGCCTCGACGCGGACAAGTTCCCGAACGAAGACAAATTCATCCTCCACTTTGACAATCTCATCCAGCAACACATCGGGCTGCAGTTTGCCGGTTGGGTCCACGGCGACTTCCACGCCGTTGGCGACAAGCGGGTCTTCCTGGTCAATTGCGACCGTTGCGAAGAACCGGTGTTCCTGAAAAAAGGCGATGAAGAGCTGTTCTACATCCGGGTTGGCGCCAGCAGCCGCCAACTGCCGGGCAGTCGCATCATCGAATACCTGGAGGAGCGGGGCCAATGACGGACAATTCCAGCAATCATCTCATCATCCGGCGCGACACCCACCTGTTCGCCACCCGTCCCGGCCTGATGGAACGGCTGGCCAAGGAGCGCGAGCTGGTGTCCCTGACGGCTGACCAGTTGTTGCATCCAGACACGCCCCACGACTACATCGTGCGGCGGGGAAAATTGCGCGTGTCCCAGTTCCTGGCTGATGGTCGCGAGGTCTCGCGGGCCGTGTTGCAGGCTGGTGCGGTGTTGCTCACCCGAGCGAACAATGATCGGCAGGCGGATCCCGAGGCGGACCGTTACCTTGTCGACGATCTGGTGCTGATGGCGCTGGGTGAAGTCGAATTGTGGGTCCTGCCCGCCGGTGCCCTGGAACAACCCGAATAACACGAATGACTCGAATTACAGAAGGCTAGCAATGACCGACAAGACCAACGGACACCCCTCTGGCAACCATCCAAAAGTCGTACTTTGTATCCTTGATGGCGTCGGCCACCGCACTGGCCCTGGCGCCGAGGTCGGCAATGCGGTGATCGGCTCGCATCCGGCCTATTACAACTCGCTCTTTGCCGACTACCCCTACACCACCCTGGACGCCAGCGGTCTGCAAGTCGGCCTGCCCGAAGGCCAGATGGGCAATAGCGAAGTCGGCCATCTCACCATCGGGGCCGGACGGGTCATGGACCAGGAGCTGGTGCGCATCAGCAAGTCGTTGACCGACGACGAATTCCAGACACGTGCACCCTGGACCGAATTCATCGCCCGCGCCAAGGCCGGCAGTGGCCGCCTGCACCTGTTGGGCCTCGTATCACCCGGTGGCGTGCACTCGCACACCAACCATCTCAAGGGCATCATCAAGGCCGCGCGCGATGCGGGCATCACGGAAATTTACCTGCACGCCTTCCTCGACGGGCGCGACACCGACCCACGCAGTGGCGAAGGTTATGTGGCCGACATGGCCGCGGCCATGGCCGAACTGGGCGCTGGAAAACTCGCCAGCGTCTGCGGACGATACTGGGCCATGGATCGCGACAAGCGCTGGGACCGCGTGCAGCGTGCCTGGAATCTGTTGGTCAACGGATCAGTCGATGAAAAAGGCGTCACGGCCAACGACCCCGTCGCCGCCATCGCCGCTTCCTACGCCGCCGGCACCACCGACGAATTTGTCGAGCCCACCCTGATCACCGGCACCGACGGCAAGCCTGTCGCCACCATTGATAAAGGCGACAGTGTCTTCTTCTGGAATTTCCGCGCCGACCGCGCCCGTGAACTGACCTGGGCCTTCAAGCAGGACAGCTTCGACGGCTTCGACGTGAGCGATCGCCCCGCAGTCAACTACCTGACCATGACGCCCTACGACGAAAAAATGGACCTGCCCTCGATGTACCAGCCCGAACGTCCGGCCAACGGCCTGGCCGAAGTGCTGGCGGCTAACGGCCTGACCAACCTGCGCACCGCCGAAACCGAGAAGTACGCCCACGTGACCTACTTCTTCAACGGCGGCCGCGAAGAGCCTTTCCCCGGCGAAGACCGCCAACTGGTGGCCTCACCCAAAGTCGCCACCTATGATCTGCAGCCGGAAATGAGCGCCCCCGAAGTGGCCGCCATCGTGAACAAGGCCTGCCAAGGCACCGAATTTGACGTCGTGATCGTGAATTTCGCCAACGGCGACATGGTGGGCCACACCGGCGTGTACGACGCAGCCGTCGAAGCCTTCCAGACCCTCGACCGCCTGTTGGGTAAGATCATACCCCCCAGTCTGGCCCACGGCACCGTCTGGCTGGTCACTGCCGACCACGGAAACTGCGACGAAATGATCAGCCCGGACGGCTCGGTCCTGACCCAACATTCCCTGCAAAAAGTACCCTTCGTGGTGGCCGGGCGAGATTTCGAAGGTCAGGCAAACCTATTGAAAGATGGAAATTACGGACTTTCTGACATCGCCCCCACCATTCTGGACCTGTTGGATATTGAACAGCCAAATCAAATGACAGGACAAACAATCCTCAAAAAGCGCCCTTAATAGTGAGTATTTAACAAATTATTGACCTTTGCGGGTTCCATTTTCCGGACAGATATGCTATGATTCCACTCCCTTTGGTAGGCCGTTGGCCCGGACTGCAATAGGGACGTCGAGGCACCGGATATGGACACCTTTAGCGGGTGGCCCTATCCGAACCGGGGGACCGACCCATCCCAACTCTTTTATTCGCCCAAATGGGATGAGTTTTGGGGAGAGAGTTCAAACCCGATTTAATTCGCCTCGCAGTTGATTGCTTGCTTTCCACTCGAAGTCCATTCGCTTGACACCGAGATCTCGTGTGATGAGAAAAAGCATGACCCGGGAAGATTCCGACGACGAGAATTTGACGATTTGCAATCCTAGGCGCTTGCAAGAGTGCTGACACCAAATCACCCCTGCGTGAAGGAGGCCGAGAAGATGAAAAAGCATCTTTTTGGCATGGCACTTATGACGTGCCTTGTTCTCATCAGTGGCGTGGCCACGGCCCAGACCATCGATGATATTCAGGTTTATGACTTGGCTGGCGTCCCCGCGAGTCCGTTCGTGAACCAGGCCGTTACGGTCACTGGTACAGTTACTGTCACTAAGGGTACCTACAACAATGGTACCTTTTACATTCAAGGTGCCACTGGCGGCATCAATTTCTTCGATTCCGCTGCCGGTCCCTTCGCCCTTGGCGATGTCATCGAATTGTCCGGTACCGTGGGTGCCTTCGGTGGCGAAATCAATATCAGCTCCCCCAGCGCAATTTTTCTGAGCGCCGGTCCTGAAGCTGTACCAACGCCCAAGACGCCGGCTGACCTGGTTGGCAATTATGAAGAAGTCGGTAATCTGGTCTCCGTGATTGGAACCGTTTCCACCACCAATTTCAACGGTGGCAGTGAAACGTTCGAGATCCACGCGGGTACCGACACCGTCTTGATCTATATTGACGATACGACGCTGATCGATCTGACATCAGTCGCCGTCGGTGATCTGTATGAAATCAGTGGCCCGTACATCGTTTATAACAGTACGCTGGAAATGAAGCCCCGCTTCCAGGCCGACCTGGTCGAAAACCCCGGTGGCGACACCTTGCCGGTTATTGCCGACGTGGACTCGCCCAACTGGGTCATCGAAGCAGCTGATCCCATGACGATCACGGCGACGATTACCGACGATGTCGGTATTACGTCGGCCAACCTGTACTACGCCGACAGTGATGGCGTTACGCAAAGCGCTTTCTCTTCGGTGGGTATGACCAACACCGTCGGTAACACGTGGAGCGGTACAATTCCTGGTGGCCACTCC
>DAOVTU010000659.1 GCA_030632925.1 Candidatus Krumholzibacteriia bacterium
GGTTGTGCCTCCGAGAATGTGTTTTTCTTTCTCCCCTTGCCGATTTTAACGGCAAGGGGAGTTGTTTAGTACCCGTAGACCAACTCATGCTGCCGATTGCAAGGCAATGCCCGAGTCGTAACAGCCCCATCGTAATACTTGGCCCATCGCGGTGGCAGCTCACAATGCCCCCGAAAGATCCGCCCTGCAAACAACTCTTCGATCTCTAATGGCCGCTCCATCATCCCTCGTTCCATAGCCGGCGTCGGACTACTGCGTGACTTTTCTCGCCGCCGTTTCATGTAGTTTCGCCAGACCAACAATATCACCAAACGCTCCGCACTGGACTGTCGGCGCTTCGACCAGGCAATCGTCTCCCGCTTGTGGTTGGCACTGCTGTGCCGGATAAGAAGGTCCAGTAAGTTGACAACCCACAAAGAGTTATTCTTGTCTCGATGCTGCGAGCCAGGGGTTATGCGGTGGTCAATCTCAGTCTTCAAAGTCTTCATCGAACGCAGATAGGCTTTATGATCGTCGCTATGGAGCACGACTTTGTCGATTCCATCGAGGACTACTTCGAGCAGTTCCCGCATATCTTTTTCGATCGCCTTCGGGTCGGGGCGTCCGAGTTTCAATTCGAGCTCTTGACGCCGCCGCTTTTGCGCCTCAGTCATCCGGCCTTTGCGGCGCAACTCGCTGTCGGTGAAATACAGAAAGAAGTCGGTTTCCTTGTCGACTGCAACATGGTGGTGGATCGGGTAGTACTGGCTAAACTCGAAGGACTCAAAGCCATCGACAACGACCTCGCGAACGGGCGGGCTGTGTTCCATCATCAGGTTGTGAAATAACATACAGTGACGAGCCATCCGGGAAATATGGCGGTCGACAGTCTTGGGGCTGACTTTGAGGTCCCTGGCTATCTGGCGATTTGCCATACCGCCAACAGTCTTCATGAGAATCTTCGAATCGAGGTCTGGGCGCTTCTGCCAATAGGAGTTGGCGAAAGTTTGGGTGCTGAAGCTGCGTTTGCAGGATTTGCAGGTAAACCGCTGGATACGGGTTGGGGTCTGGAGTCGCCGGTAGTATCCAATCTTCTTGACGGGCCAAGTAACCTCGTTGTTGTTGTGGTGCCTGCATTTAGGATTTGGGCAGTAGGGTGGGGTCCACGGATTGGTCGTCTTTTTTGTGTTTTTCATACCCGGCCTACCGCAAGGTGTGAACCGGACACATTCTCAGAGGCACAACCCATTGAGTGCGAGAGGCTGGCCGATATTATTGGCCGGCCTCTTTTTGTCTGGAACCGGGCTGTGGGCTGTCCCTGAGCCTGAAAACGCGCCTGCAACTATCTTCCCCTTCAAATGGTTTTTCTTGTGCGTGCCTTCAGATTGGTCGTGAACAAGGGGGATTGTGATGCAGAGAGCTGCCAAACCGGGCTTTTTCCTGCGGATGCCACTGATCGTTGCGGTGCTGGTCGGCATATTCCAGCTGACCTCTCTGCCTGCCCACGCCCGTCCCAAGACCGCTGATGAGGCGCAGGCCGCGGTGCAGACCTGGCTGCAGAAAGTCATTTCCGAGGGACCCGAAAATTCCACGATCCAAAGCATGGAGCCCTACCAGTATCAGGGCACTACGGTGGCCTACATTGCTCAGCTTTGGGCCGGCGGGTACTGCCTCGTCGGAGCCGATGATCTGAGCCGTCCGGTCATCTTCTACGGGCTTGAAGGCGAATTTGACCCGACCAATCCGGGCCTTCAGTTCTTTCTGGAAAACACAGGGAAATCCCTTCTGTCGCTGCGCGCCGCCGTGAATGACCGCAGCCTCAAGTTGCAGCCGATTCAGGACAAACTTGATGCACGGGCCAACCTTTGGGCCGATTTGATTGCCGGGCGCAAACCGGCCAGGCCAAAGATTTTGACTGCGGCGAATGTTCCGGACTATCTGGTCTTGCCCCTGACTTCCAAATGGCATCAAAATACGCCCTTCAATCTTGATGCCCCCTATCCTGATGGACCACCCAACGACATGATTCCCAGCAAGGTCGGTTGCCTGGCAACGGCCATGAGTCAGGTCATGTACTACTGGAAATGGCCGTCCCGGGGCGCCTCTTCCCGCCAAGTTTTTTGGGCCAATCACCACTTCGACTACTGGAATACCAGGCCACTGGCTGCGGACCCTGGCATCGATCCGGTCAAATGGGCGGGACGCCTGGAATGGACCAATACGACCGACCCTCCAGAGTTGCGGGTTGGGGGCACCTGGGATGGCAGCATGTACACAACGGCCCTGAAAATCTCAACAGATCCGGCTTATACAAGTGCCGTGGCGGCAATCTGGCAGGACTCGCAGATTGGGTTCCAGATTGTGGAAGGCGATTTCCAAAGCGCCTACTACGACTGGGACGCGATGCAGGACGAGCACTTCGCTTCCGATGGTATCGACGCGGGGGATCTGGAGGCGGCGCGGCTTGGTCTTCATGCCGCCTGCGCCGTGGATATGAACTGGGGACGTTATGTCTCACTGGCCACCACCGCTGATGTTCCCTTGCGTATGCCCGGCTATTTCAAATACGACACGGATATGAGATACCTCGCCCACAATTCCCAGGTGATGATTGCGGA
>DAOVTU010000009.1 GCA_030632925.1 Candidatus Krumholzibacteriia bacterium
CGCCGACCAACTGCTTCACGGTGGGCTCGACAGCCCTCACCTCGCCCTATGTCGTCAGTTCATTTTCTTCGCGCGGGCCGTCGCAGTGTGGGGGACCCTACGCCATAAAGCCCGAAATCATGGCGCCGGGCGAGAGCATCTACAGTTCGATACCCGGTGGTGGGTATGCGTTCATGGATGGTACGTCCATGGCCGGGCCCCACATTGCAGGTGTGGTGGCGTTGATGCGCCAGGCCGCGCCAAATCTTGATGTGGTGACCATCAAGGAAGTTCTCATGGCGACCGCCATCGACATGGGCGTGCTTGGTGAAGACAACGACTATGGCCACGGTATGGTTGATGCCTACGCCGCGGTCAGTGCCGTGCTGGGCAATGTCAATACCATCAGCGGCACCATCACGGCCCAGAATACCGGCCTGCCCGTTGCTGGTGTTGTTGTGCAGGACTTGCGTGGCACCGCTCAGGTGATCACCAGGATTGATGGCACCTACGATTTCACTGTTCTGGGCGGGCAGACCACCCTTCGTATCAGCACGTTCGGCTTCGAAGGCCAGGATCATCCCATCGATCTGCTGGCTGGTGGCACTACGGTCCTGGATGTGGCGCTGGCTTCAATGCCCTACGCCTTGGCCTCCGGCATCGTGCGTGGCCCCAGCGGCGGGCCCGTGAGCGGAGCGACCATCGCGGCCCTCGGTACTCCGGTAGACCCGGTGGTGTCCGATGCTGCGGGCTACTATGAGCTTTCCCTGCCTATTGGCGACACGGCAGCCTATGACCTGATGGCGTCGGCTCCGAATCTCGCCTACGAAATTTACTACCTGGGCCTGCAGGGCAGTCGCACTCTCGATTTTGATCTGACGGTTCTGCAATCCGATGGTTTTGAGACAGGCGGATTCGCCACTTTGCCTTGGCACCACAGCGGTGCCGAGGGGTTCACCGTCAGTGGTGATCAAGCCCACGAAGGCGTGTTGAGTGCCAGGGCCGGTGTCATCACCCATGACCAGACGAGCGAACTGTCCCTCGATTATTTCCTGCCGGCGACAGACGCGTTTTCCTTCTGGTACAAGGTGGATTCCGAGCCTGCTTACGATACGCTCAAACTCTATATCGACGGTGTGCTGGAAGGGACGTGGAGTGGTGCCACGGACTGGTCGCTGTACTCCGCTGATCTGAACGCCGGCTTGCACAATGTGCGCTGGGTCTACAGCAAGGATTCGTCTGTTTCCGCTGGTGCGGATGCCGCCTGGATCGACCTGGTCTCGCTGCCAGGTACGGGCGCCCATCCTCTGGCTGCCATCACCCTCAGTGACGCGGCTCTGGTGGCGTCCGTTGATGCTGGCGGTACGGGTTCGTTGCCCCTGGCGATTGGCAACGTGGGCAGCTTCGGACTCGACTACACCGTGACCGTGGTCCAGGCCGAGACGAATGTCCCGCAGTGGATCAGCACGTCGGAAACAGCGGGCCTGATCTACCCCACGAGTATCAGGACTCTCACCGTATTCTTTGATCCGGGTTATATGGGCGCGGGTCTGCACCTGGCCGACCTGGTGATCGCCTCCAATGACCCGGCTCATCCCGATACGACCGTGACAGTCGAACTGACGGTTGATGCGGTCAGTGCCGTGGACTCTGCGCTGCCTCGCAACCTGACCCTTGGCGGTGCGGTGCCCAATCCTTTCAACCCCGCAACAGACATCTATTACAGCCTGCCCGCCCGGACCCAAGTCTCCCTGCGGATCTATGACGTTTCCGGTCGCCTGGTCAAGACTTTGGTGGACCGCGAGTTGACCGCTGGTGAACACAGCGAACGCTGGGATGGCCGGACTAATCAGGGCTACGGGGCCGCTTCGGGCATCTACTACATCCGATTGGTCACTGCCGACGAGACCAGCATCAAACCCATGACGTTGGTCCGCTAGGGCCGGCGTCATAACCGACACTTCGAAAGGGAATCTGATGTTCACACGATTGAAAACCACAGTGGCCGCATTGGCCCTGTTATTGCTTTTGACCACGCCGGGATGGGCCCGTGAGGAAAGCCGGGGGCTGAGTCCGCGTCTCGCCGACGCTCTTGAAAAAAACGACAGCACAGCGGTTTCGGCCGATGGCACCATTGCTGTCTGGGTGCGGTTTGTCGACAAGGGATTGACGGATTTTGAATTGGAAACAGCTTTGGCGGACCTCGAAAAAGGACTGTCGGAAAAGACGATATCACGGCGCCAGGCCAAGTCGCTTTCCGGCCAGGTGGTCGATGGGGCGGACCTGCCCGTAGCACCGCAATATGTGGCCGAAGTGGGCGACACCGGTGCGGTGCTGCGCCGGCAATCCCGTTGGCTCAATGCCGCCAGTTACAACGCCACCGCCGATCAGATCGCTGTGATTGCTCGGTTGCCCTTTGTCGCTTCGGTGGATCTGGTGGCGCGTGGGGTCGGCCAGCGGCCGCCCTTGGAGCCCGAAGCCTCGCCCGAGTTGCAGGCCCTGATGTCGGGGACCGGAAAGGAGAAATCCTTTGGCACGCTGGACTACGGCACAAGTGGACCTGGCCTGACTCAAATGAACATCCCGGCTGTGCATGACATGGGGCTCAGTGGCCGGGGTGTTACGGTGGCTGTTCTGGACACCGGCTTTGAGCTGGAACACGAGAGTCTGCGTGACCTCGATGTCGTGGCGACCTGGGATTTTGTCAATGATTCCAGCTATGTGGGCCCCCGTAAGGAAGAAGATCCAGGACAAGTGCTCTACGGCACGGCGGCCCTGTCGATTTTGGCCGGGTTCAGCCGCAGCACCCTGATCGGTTCGGCTTACAACGCATCGGTGATTTTGGCCAAGACCGAAGATCTGGCCAGTGAGACGCCGGTCGAAGAAGACAACTGGATTGCGGCCCTGGAGTGGGCCGAAGGCCTGGGGGCAGACGTTGTCTCCAGTGGGCTGGGCTACTATTCGTGGTACACGTTCGCGGATCTGGACGGTTACACGGCCGCCATCACGGTGGCGGCGGAAATGGCTTCGGCGCGCGGTGTCTGTGTCGTCAGTTCGAATGGCGATTTTCGTGGCTCGAGCACCTGGCCGTATCTTTTGCCGCCGGCCGATGGACGCAGCGTCATCGCCGTCGGTTCGGTCGATCTCAATAATCAGGTCACCTGGTTCAGTTCGTCCGGTCCCACAGCCGATGGCCGTACCAAGCCCGACGTCATGGCCTTCTGTAATGGTCACCCGGCGGCCGCAGCCTGGGCGAATGATCTCTACAACTTCGGTTACGGGGGAAACTATTCCGTACCGCTGGTGTCCGGCATCGTGGCTCTCATGTTGGAGCACAACCGCAGCCTGAGCCCGCACCAGGTCATGGAGGCCCTGCACATGACCGGCAACCGGGCTGCTGCGCCGGACAATGATTTTGGCTGGGGCATCGCCGATGCGCTGGCAGCGGTCAACTATTGGGTGCCCACCATTTCGCATACACCCCTGAAGGACAGCGAGGGCGGGACCGGATCCCACAAGGTGGTCGCGATGATCACCGGTCCGGCCGGCCTGGACGAAGACCGCCTGTACGTTTCGTACCGCGTGGGTGCGGGGGGCTGGCAATTGGCGCCTATGGTTCCTGATGGTGATGGCCAGTATACGGGGGCCATTCCGCCCCAGGGACGCACCGGCCAGGTTGTCGACTATTACCTGGTGGCCACCGGCAGCGATGGGCAGACGAGCAATCATCCCGCCGACAGTCCGACCACTTTTCACAGTTTTTGCGAGGGTGCCGATACGACCCCGCCGGTGATCAAACACTTGACCCTGCCCGACATGACCAAGGCCCATTGGCCGCCGACCCTGCGGGCTGAAGCGAGCGACAATAAGGGCCTCAACAGCCTGACGGTATTGGTCGATGTGCCCGGTCTCGGCAGTGTGGGACCCTTTGACATGGTCGAGGTGGGCGACCACTACGAACTGGAATTTCCGATACCTGTGGAATCGGTCTTCCCTGGTTTTACGATCACCTACCTGATCATGGCGACCGATACCGCCGCAGTGCCGAACCTGGCGGTGGCGGGGCCCCATTTCTTCGAGGTGGTGGCCAGCAAAGGCTCGGTCTTGCTGGTCGATGATCGCTACAACAGCAAGAGCCTGGCTGCCGCCGAGCGTCGGGGGGTACAGAGTGCCGCGCCCGCAGAAAAAAGCGTGGCCGACCTGTCGCTCTGGCTGACCGACGCCGGGTTTGCTGTCGATACCATCATGGCGTCGGCTGTCAAATCATCCAGTTTCCTGGGCTACGATGCGGTGATGGTGTCCAGTGGCAGCAACTTTGCCCCTTTCGCCTTTCCCGAACTGCGGCGCACCATGGTCTTGTGGACCGAACTTGGCGGCAAGCTGATTGTTGAAGGTGGCGAAACGGGCTATACCACAGCGGTGGCGCCTGGTTATCCCGAAATGATGGGCACGGCGTTGCCCATCTCGGCCTACAGTGGTGAAGATGCCAGTCGCCTGTGGGCGCCGGTTGAAATGGCGGACTTCCCGCTATTGAAACGTCCACACATCCTGCCGGCGCCGATTCTGGTGGATACCGCCGGTGGCAATGACTGGGGTGCAGCAGATCTGGTCGACCGATCTCCCACGTCCTTCGTGGCCATGCATGCCGGGTACGGCACGACGCGTGGCGGCATCATCATCCACGACAACAACACCGGCGTGGAGTCGGGCCAGATTGTCTATTTTCCCTTTGACATCATCAAGACAGACGAAGCCGAGGGGCGCATGCTCCTGGACAACGTCATGACCTACCTGCTGACCGAGGAACCGCCGGGGTCAGCCTCGATCTCGGGCCAGATCACCTTGGCCGGTCAGTCGGATCACGCCGGCATCACGGTTCGCGTCGGAGTCACCCATTCGACCATCACGGCGGCCGATGGTTCCTACACCCTGCCGGGTCTCTGGGGTGGAGACTACTCTTTGATCGTCGAAGAGGCTGGCTATGCGCCGGTCACCCGCCGGGTGACGGTCGTTGACGACATGGATACCGGTGGCAAGGACTTTTACCTGATCCCGGTAACCGAAACATCTTATGTGTCGTCGCCAGGTCTGGCCATACCCGACAACGATGCGGCCGGCGTATTCGATACCGTCAATGTCACCGAGGCAGGCGGGATCTACGGCGTGACCATTGAGGCTGACATCAGCCACTACGCCATCGGCCAACTTGTCATTACGCTGACCAGTCCGCAGGGAACAGAAGTTACGCTTCACAACCGCAGTGGTGGCACTGTCGATGACGTGACAGGTGTCTGGCCAACCTCCCTGTTTGTTGACGGTCCGGGCTCGCTGAATGATTTCCTCGGTGAGAACGCGACGGGAGCCTGGACCCTGAAGGTGTCCGATCACCAGTTGGGTGCTCTCGGCACCATCAACAACTGGGGCCTGAACCTGCTGGTCAAAGCAGCCGATGCCTCGTCGGTGGCCGGTACCCTGCCGGTTGCGACCCGGTTGATCGGCAATTCCCCCAATCCCTTCAATCCCCGAACGATGATTGCCTTTGACCTGGCCAATGATGGCCCGGTGCGCCTGGAAATCTTCGATCTCAGGGGACGGCGAGTGCGCCAGTTGGCCGATCGCGGTTTGCCGGCAGGCAGCCACAGCCTGTTGTGGGACGGCCGCAGCGACAGCGGCAATGAAGTGGCCAGCGGCCTGTATTTCTATCGCCTGACCGCCGCGGATAAACAGCAGACGAACAAGATGCTCTTGGTGAGGTAGTGCGGTGTCTGAACAATTGCAACAAACTCAAGCCCTTGGGAGTGAATGAAATGAGACGAATCCTGACAAGCCAAACCCGCGTACTGCTGAGCATTGTTTCGGTCTGCGTGGCTCTGGTGACAGCAATGCCGACAGCGGCCGCCCCGGTCATCGAGTGGCTGGGCGAAAACTTTCCGTTCGACGTGAACGCCGATGGCACCGCGGTCGCGGGCAATACTGCGGGCTACTTTGATGCCTTTCGCTGGACCAGGGAGACCGGTGTGGTCGAACTGGGCATGTCCACCAGCCGAACGATAGGCGGCGGCGCGGGCACACCCGACATTTCCGATGATGGTCTGCGAGTCTCGGCGACGGTCATCACGCCCGATACGCTGTACACCACCCAGGGCATCTGGACCAAGGGTATCGGTTGGGAAGTCTCCATGCCGCCCATTCCTCCGACCGGCGGTGTCATGGACAACGGCCTCAGTTCCTGTTGGGGTCTGTCAGGTGATGGCACCACCCTGACCGGTTTCTACTGGCGGCCCGGCTTTGCTCAAATAGACGGCAGTGCTCATACGAATACCTGGTCCCTCATTGACGGCTTCACTGCCTTGCAAACACCGTTGCGCAATTGCCGCGGCAATGACCTGAGCTACGACGGTTCGGTGGTCGTTGGCTGGAGCGAGCGTCAGGACGGCATCTGGTGCCCGACAGTCTGGGAAAATGGCGGCGTTGCGGTGCTGCACGACCAGGGCGTTTTTACCACCGCTGAAGGCGTGTCCAATGACGGCAATACGATTTGGGGCACGGCCCAGGACACTCTGTCCAATCAAAAATCCGCCGCTCTGTGGCTCCGGACTGAGGCCGGTTGGGACGAACAGATCCTTGGCGTATTGCCAGGCACTTTCCCTGGCAGCGGTTCGGCCAAATGTGAGGACCGCTCTGAAAACGGAAGCCTGATCGTTGGCTACAACACATTTGACGGCTCGCCCTACAACAACACGGGATTCGTCTGGACGCTGAACGAAGGCATGGTTTCGGCCGCCGATTTCTTTGCCTCCCGGGGTGTGGTCCTGCCCGCCGGATTTATTATCGACAACCTGACGGCCGTGTCGCACAGCGGAAATGTGATCGTGGGCTTTGGACATCCGGGAGCCGTTTATCCCTATGTCTATGACGGATTCGTCATCACTCTGGATGATACCTCGCCGGTGCCCGACGTGATCGGCCTGCGCGGCATGACCCTCGAGCCCAACTACCCCAATCCATTCAACCCCACGACCATGATCGCGCTGTCGGTGGAAAATACGCAGTCCATAAAACTGCAGATTTTCAATGCCCGCGGCCAGATGGTCCGCCAGTTGCACAGCGGGGAGTTGACGGTTGGCCGTCACGAAATGACGTGGAATGGCCAGGACGGCAGCGGTCGCCCGGTGGCCAGCGGTGTCTATTTTGCCAGGGTCAGTGGTGAGGATGGTGGGACCGAGTCCCAGCGGATGATGTTGGTCAAGTAGGCCCCTTTCGACGGAGAAGGTCATCAAATATCTCAAGCATATCGTGTGTGGGGTCTGGGCGCTGCTATTGGCAGCCCCAGCCTCCGGCCAGGTGTCTTTCGAGTTGCTGGACTTTCCGGGCCAGCAACGCTGGGCCGATTTTTCCCTCTCTCGTGACGGACAGAACATGGGGTGCCTGCTCGGCGGTGAGGTCTACTGGTGGACTGCCATCGAGGGTTTCCGCTTCTTGAATGTTGGCAGCAATACTCCCGGTGGAGTGGGCATGTCAGCGGCGGGAAACGCGTTGATTGCCTCGCGAACAACCGATACCGGCACGGCTCCGGCGATCTGGTACCGGGACGGGTCATTCACCGAGCTGGGCGTTCTCACTTCCAATTGTCGCGATGAGTTTCTCACTGATCTGGGCTACGACCTGAATGCCGACGGCACCATTGCCGTGGGCCGGGCCGATTCGTGCCAGATCGAAAAAGCGTTCATCTGGTCCCGGCAATCAGGCCCGCACAGCCTGGCCGGGGCCGCCCGGGCTGACAGCCGCAGCATGGCGGTTTCGGCAGATGGGCAGACCGTAGTCGGTTTTTGTGAGCATCCGACTGAAGGTTTTCGACGTCCGGCTGTGTGGCGAGACGGAGCCGGTCCTCATCTCTTCCTGGGTCATGGTCGTGTTGGCGAGGCCTTGAACATCAGCCTCAATGGCCAGATGGTCGTGGGCCAGGCGGAGATGGGTAGTGTCAATCTGCAGGCCTTTTGCTGGACGGTGGGGCAAGAACCCATCGCCCTGGGTAACCTGAGTGGTCGGCCGGCCGATTCGAGCCTGGCCAGCGCGGTTTCCAATGACGGCAAGGTGGTGGGTTGGAGCGGCGACGAGCTCTTTGGCGACCAGGAGGCTTTTATCTGGACGGCCCAGGTGGGCATGCGTTCGCTGGCCGATCTGGCTCTGGCCGCTGGTGTCGACTTGCCCGCCGGCATACGGTTGACCAGCGCTCTGGACATTTCCGGTGATGGGACAACCGTTGTCGGGGTGGGGCGAGATGAAGACTGGAAACTGCGCTATTGGCGCATGCGCCTGGACGACTCCATGAATCTGGTGCCGGTGGCCAAAGCCAAACCACCGGTGAATAAACGCGCAGAGCCAGTATTGCGCGATACGCTGGGAATTGATCGGGCCGATATGCTGCATCCGTTTCCGTTTGGCAAACGTCGCTACTAGCAGGAAGGCGAGAATCTTTAAGAGCGGTGCGTCAGCACCGCTCTTGGGTTATAATCGGGCTTCGTTGGCCATGTCGGCGTCGCTCAAAAAACTTCAACAGGGGAATCGTCCATGAACAGACCGTTTCTGGTCTTTCTATTGTCATTGATTCTGGCCCAGTCGAATGCGGCAAATGCTGTGCCGCTTCGGTTCGAACACCTGACGGTCAACGACGGTCTGCCCGAAAATTCCGTGCGCTCCATCCTGCAGGACCGCCACGGCTTCCTCTGGTTCGGCACCCAAAACGGCGTGGCCCGTTATGACGGCACTGACATGATCATCCATCTGCCCGACCCCGAAGATCCCGGTAGCATCGGCATCCGGTTTGTCCTCGCCATGGCCGAGGACGACACCGGTGCCATCTGGCTGGGCTCCTATTCGTCCGGCATATCGCGCTACAATTCCAGTTCGGAAACATTCACCAATTTTTCGAGTGACGGTGACAACGAACCCGGTCCGGGCATTGCGGAAATCGAAGCGGCCCCGGATGGCGTTTGGGTCACGTCCGGTGACGGTGGCCTCTACCGGGCGCGCGGGTCGCAATTTGAACGGATACCGGTGCCGCCTTTTGCCACCGGGCCGACTGGTGGCCTAACCGGTCTGGACGTCACTGCCGAAGAGTTGTGGGTCGGTTCGAGCCGGCAGGGGGTTGCGGTTCAGCACCGGACCAGCGGCCAATGGCAGCAGTTGCGCGCAGACAGCCAGGATTCCAAATCGTTGCCCAGTGATTTCGTGACGTTCATTCACCGTGACGGCGAGGGGCGGGTGTGGGTCGGCGGTCGGGCCGGCCTGGGGCTGTACCAGGGCAACGGACGCTTTACGGTCTTCAAGCCCCGGCCCGATCTGGGCGAGACGGAGGCCAACTATCTCGTGTGCGCCACCGAGGATGCCAAGGGCGGCATCTGGATCGGGTCGGCTGTTGGTCTGTACCATTTCGATCCGGCCACTGGTGAATTCACTCTCTATGCGCACGATCCGGAAAATCCGGACTCGCCGGTGATGGGGCCGGTGCTGAGCATCCTGTCGGACCAGTCCGGGATCCTGTGGGCCGGTTCGTGGCACACCGGACTCAACAAATACAACCCGGGCAGCAACAAGTTTGACGTGTATCTCCATGATCCTGACGATCCGGGCAGCCTGGATGCTGATGCCATCGGTACGATGTACGAGGACAGCCAGGGGATTTTGTGGGTCGGTACGGGAAGTCGCTCGGCCGGAGGCACCATTGGCGGGTTGAATTATCGCAATCCCGGCGAGACCTCGTTCACCCGGATCCCCTTTCCCGAATTGGGCGATACGCGGGTTCGTACGGTGAACGTTATCCTGGAATCCAGGGACGGAACCCTGTGGCTGGGCACCAACCTCGGTCTGTGGCAGGTGAATGAATCCAGGGACTTGATTCTGCGGCCTGCCACCACCGCCGATGCACCGGGCGCCCTGTTTCAGGGTATGGTCACTGACCTGACGATTGATAAGGCCGGGCGACTCTGGGTCGCCGCCTGGAACGGGGGGCTCTTCCGGTTGGACCCCCTGACAAAAACGTGGACGACGTATCTGGCCGATCCGGCTGACGCCCACTCGCTGCTCAGCAATGATCTGACTACGCTTTGCGTCGATGGCCTGGGCCAGCTCTGGGTCGGCGCCGACAGTGGGGGCCTTCAGATCTATGACCCGCAACGGGATCGCTTCGGTTTTGCCCTGGATCCGGAAGTGAACCTGGAAACGGTGTTCCAGATCATTCCGTCCGGCCTGCAACAGGTTCTGGTCAGCACCGGCGCCGGTATCCTCAAGTGCGAACGAGGCCGGATCATCAGGTCCTATACCACGCGCAATGGGTTGCCCTCGGATTACGCCGGCCGCATCGTCCTGGATCTGAACGGTGACCTGTGGGCTTCGACCGGCCTGGGTCTGGCCCGGGTCGACGCCGAAACCGACGCCGTCACGGTCTTTGATTCCCGCGATGGCCTGCCCCGCAACGAGATCCATTTTGGCGTTCTGCAGACTGAGGACGGCCACCTATATTTTGGCGGCCATCACGGCTTGATCTCGTTTCATCCGGACAGCCTGTTGGTCAATACGTACATTCCGCCGGTTCACATAACCGAAATCATGATCAGCGATGAAATCCTGGATGTGGGAGACGGGTCACCCATGACCGAGTCCCTAAATTCCCTGGATGAGTTGCGTCTGGGGCCGGATCAGAACGATATTTCGCTGACCTTTGCATCGCTGGATTATGCCCTGCCGGAAAGAAACCGCTACCGGTACCGCCTGGAACCACTCTATGAAGAGTGGCGCATCGCCGACGAAACCCATGCCGCCCACTACACGAATCTCGACCCCGGGACCTACACATTTGCCGTGCAGGGGTCCAATGGGGACGGAATTTGGAACGAGATTCCGACTTACTTGAAGATCATCATTTCGCCGCCCTGGTACCTGACAATCTGGGCCCGGGCGCTGTATGTGCTGTCCTTCGCAGGCATGGTGATCATGATCTATCGGGTTCTGCTCAATCGCGAACGCATGCGCATGGCGTTGGAGCTGGAGCGGACAGAAGCGAGCCATCTGCAGAATCTGGATCATCTCAAGTCGCGGTTTTTCGCGAATATCTCTCATGAATTCCGCACGCCGCTGACTTTGCTGATGTCGCCCCTGCAGGGCCTGCAGGACAACCCGACCAGCGGCAGTCCCGAATTGTTCGGCACCATGGCGCGCAACGCCCGGCGCCTCGGGCGGCTGATCGACCAGCTGTTGGACCTGTCGCGGCTGGAGGCCGACCGCATGCCGGCCCGGTGGCGGCAGGGTGACTGGTGCCAGTTCATGCGGGCGCTGACTTCTTCGTTTTCGACCATTGCCGACCAGCGAGGCATCGTGCTGGAGGCGGTCTGGCCCAAGACCACCGATCCGGCCTGGTACGACCGCGACATGATTGACAAGGTGCTGGTCAATTTGCTGTCCAACGCCGTGAAGTTCACGCCCAGTGGCGGCGAAGTGACCTCCACCGTGACAGTCGCCGAGACGTCGCAGCCTCATGCCTGGCCGGGAGTGGCCGGCGAAGGCAGCACCATGGGCGAGGCGGTCATGATGACCATCACGGTGCACAACACCGGGTCCTTTATCTCCGCCGAGGATCTCGAAAGTGTTTTTGATCGTTTCCATCAGGTGATCGAGAACGCGGATTTTGGTGATCTGGGATCAGGTATCGGCCTGGCCCTGGTCAAGGAACTGGTGGAGTGGTGTGGTGGTTCGGTCGGCGTCCAGAGCGACCGCGAAACCGGCACGACCTTTGTGGCCTCGATTCCGTTGTTCCACAGCCAACCGCCAGGTCATGTGGCTTCGGTAGAGACTGAAGAGCCCCGGGCCAAGATGCCCCTGATGGAAAGCCCGGAGACGGACGCCGAGGAAGAAGATTTTGACGAAGCCGGCGACGGCGCCATGCCCACACTGTTGATGGTCGAGGACAATGCCGACCTGCGCAATTACGTGCGCACTGAACTGGCTGACGAATACCAGGTTCTGGTGGCCGCCAATGGACGCACGGGTCTGGACCTGGCCCGCCGGGAAATTCCAGACCTGGTTTTGAGCGACGTGATGATGCCGGAAATGGACGGCATCGAGTTGTGCCGGGTCCTGAAGGCCGATGACCTGACCAACCACGTGCCGGTGATCCTGCTGACAGCCAGGGCCGAAGCCGACAGCCGCCGCGAAGGTTTGGAATCCGGTGCCGACGACTATGTCGCCAAGCCTTTTGCCGTGTCGGAACTGCGGATCCGGATCCGCAACCTGATCGAACAGCGCAGGTTATTGGCCGAACGCTATGACAAACTGGAAGTCGCGCGTCCGGGGCGGGCAGCCAATCCGGTGCCGTCGGCCGACGACCGTTTTCTGACCCGAGCCCGTGAGATCATCGCTGCCAACCTTGAAGATCCGGAGTTCCGGGTCGAGGCCCTGTGCAAGGAAATCGGCATGAGCCGGACTCAGTTGCACCGCAAGCTGAAGGCGGTGGCGGGTCGGTCGGCCGGCGACTTCGTGCGGGTCGAGAGGTTGAACAAGGCAGCCGAGTTGCTGGGTGAGGGCGAGGCCAACGTTACTGAAGTGGCGTACTCGGTCGGCTACCGCAGTCTGTCGCAGTTCGCCAAGGCTTTCCGTGAGCAGTTCGGCATGGCGCCTTCGGACTTCGAGGCCTGATAACTCGTATTTGAAAAAGGCGCCGCCGGCTCCCTGTGCCGGCGGCGCCTTTCCCATCCTGCCCGATCAATTACCGGTAGATGGCCTTCAAGTTGCCCCAGGAGGCGGCGTCGACAGCCACGGCTCCGTTGTCGCCTTCGATGAGCATGGCGCCATCCAGGCCCGGGGACCAGGCCATCCACATGGGCATGGGGAAGCCGAAGGCGTCGTAGGTGGGTGAGTCGGCGCCGATGGCCGGCACACTCACGTGGATGTTGTTGGCGTTGGGCGCGTACGGGGTCAGACCGATCCAGTATTCGCCTTCGGCCAGGGCCACACCCAGCGTGGAAGCGGAGATTTCCAGAAAACCATTGCCCAGGGTCACGGCACTGGCCGTTACGGTTGTGCCAGTGCTCGGGTCACCCGTGGGGTTGGGGCCGACCTTGGGCTCGATGTACAGCACGGCAGAGGTGACTCCGCCGGCCCAGGAAGCGTCGAAACCGTCGTAGTAGACCCGCACGGTGGCGATGGTCCAGCCACCGGCCGGCACGACGATGTCATTGACGGTATACATGGTCGAGCCCATGGGCGGGCCGCCCGCGATGTTGTTGAAGAAGCCCTGGCTCCAGCTTTCGTAGCCCGTGGCCTGGTCCCAAAGTGTGGTCTGAGCGCTGGCCATGCTGGCCAGGGCGATCGCTGCAATCAGGGTCACGATGGTGATCATCTTCCGTGTACTCATTTTAGGTTCCTTTGCTGGGTGCCTCCACCACGATGGAAGCCGGTTTTTGAAATTTGGGCTCGTGGGCCCTGGGTGGCTGTCGCCGCTCAATAAAATGACGGGTTTGTCATTTCTCTTCGGTGGTCGCTCTTGCGAAGCCGTCGTGATGGACATTCGTGTCGCCGCAAGAGGTCTCATCGCAGTTGAGGCATAACTATATCCGGGGGGGATGTAACGGCGCTAACGGGGGTGTTCCAGGCAGGTGTGCTTTTGTTCCCTACTGTTGCGTTTTTGTTCCGAATTGGGTTTGGGGGCGAATTTCTGGTGATCCGAGGCTCCGGCAGGGGCCAGACTTCGCAGTTTTGACAGGCGTGGTTCGATCCGGCCCGATATGATATAATGAGTCTTCGGGCGGTGTGGTGGATAGGGTTGGGACGTTGTTTTCCTATCCGCATCTTTGGGTAAGCAACTGTGTGGGGGGACACCCATGTCCAAGCGGATACCATTCCTGATAATCCTGATCATTTGCTCCTGTTTGTGGCACGCTCCCGCCGATGCCACCGACGAATTCAAGGAAGCCGCCCGCCAGACCGAAGACGAATGGAAAGCGGTGCAGGGCTCCCTGAAAGATGGCAAAAAATCCCTCGATGACCTTCGTAAAAAATATGATGAGTACCGCGCCGCGGCTTTCAGCGACGCGCCCGAGCAGGGCCTCGAGTTGGCCCGCAAACTGTTCCATCTCGACAAAAACGACACCCAGGCCGCCGAGGCCAAAGTTGAACAAATGCGGGACATGTTCCGGGAGCTCGACAGCGCGGGGATCACCGACAAGCTCGGCGCCGCCTCGGAATATCTCGACAAGGCCAACGGTTACGCCGGTGAAGTCGAGAGCATCTGGGAATTCACCAAAAAGTTTGATCCCGACCACGCCAAGGACAACCCCACTTACGGGCTGCGCCTGATCGGGTCAGTGCTGACCGAAAGCGCCGAAAAATTGGAGGGCATTCCCCTCGTGGGCCAGATCCTCGGCCCATGGGTGAAGGCCTACGGTGAAGTGGCGGGTGATTTTGCCAACTCGTTGGACCGCCTGGCCAAGAAAATCGACGATTTTCGCGGGGGTTCGCTGTGTGGTCAACTGGGCCGGCGACAAGGCCAGCAGGAAGCTTTCGCGGCGACCGGCGCCACCGACTGCCTGACCTATTTTGCCAGCGGGATCTTTCCGCGCCTCGAAGGTGAAACCTACGAAGGAAATGTGAAGTACTTCCTGTACGATCCGGTCTCCGAGAAAGGGTACCTGGCCTCGAAAGAGGCGGAAATCGTGTACCGCTGGCACGAGCGTTTGCTTGAAAAACGGATCCTGGACCCGGACTGGCTGGCCGCCCGCGCCAATACCCTGAAGCCGGAATTCAAAAGCCAGGCCCGCGAGGCCTATGAACTGTTCGACGGCTGGGCCAACAAGACCGACCCCAGTTGGCTGCTCATCGACAAACTGGGGCTGTATCAGGACGCCTACTTCTACGGTCGCCTCGACGAACTCACCTTCATGGCCAACTACATCCTGGATGCCAAACACCACCGGGCCGCCAACGCGATTTTGCAGGAATATGAAAAGTACGTATTGGTACGGGGTACGGTGGACGAGGAAGTCGATGGCATGACCCGCCCCTCGGCCGGAGCCAAGGTGGAGTTCACCGTCAATGGCGCCCTGTTTTCCGCCTACACCGATGAAGTTGGCCGGTACGAAATCGTGGTGACAGGCCAGGTCAACGACTCCATCACTGAAGCGGTCAGCAAGCTGGATTTTGAAACGATTTCCCGCACTGGGCGCCTGTCCGGCAAGGTTGTCGGCGGCCTGGATTACGCCCTGACCGATGGTGGTTTGTCTGTCGTGGCTCTGGGCCTGAGCGGCAGCATCTTCGCCAGCAGCGATCTCGATGGAAATAGCCGGATCACCACAGCGTCCACCGGGCAGGAAATTTACCTCCAGACATCTCTCAACGCTCCGGATCTGGAACGGTCTGACACCGTGTTGGTTGAGTTGGATGTCCTGTTGCCCGATGGCCGCACGGTTTCGTTGCAACCGCCGGGAATTCCGGTGCGGCCTGGCCAGATGATGGGTTATGGCACCGCCGTTTCGTTCCTGGTGGCCGAAGATCTGCCATCGGGAACCTGCCACATCACCGGCCGCCTCCAGTTGGGTGAACAAATCGTTCTCCTGACCGGGACGACCATTGAAATTGAGAAGTTGGATTTCGAGATCGGCGAGCTTCTCATTTCGTTGGGGCCCAAAACAGGCTTGCTGGGCACGAAGTTTGCCGTTGGGGATCCTATTCACCTGCAAACGAACCTGACGGGAGTGCGGACCGGTTCGGGCGCTCCGATCACCGGTCAATGGCAAGTGACATTGCCCGATGGCCGCACAGCCAACCCGCAGGAAACGCGGCTTTGGGCCGAAGAAGGATTTTCCGGCGCGTTGTCGAATGAGATCACCACCAACGAGAGCTTGCCGCTGGGGATCTACCGGGTGGAGCTGATCGTCAAATACGCGGACGACGAAATCGCCCGCCGCAGCGGGAGTTTCGAACTTGCGCCATTGTTCGAAAATCCGGAATTCCTGATCACGGATTCGCAGGAGAGTCTTTTGGCGCGAGAGGCTTTCCGGCCTGCCGATCCGTTTTTTGTCTTGGCCAAGGCGATCTATACGAGCCTGGATCCTGAGCGCCAGGTTCACGTTGTGGTGGAACTCAACGGACCGGACCCTGGCATTGGCGCCCTGGGCTATGAGGGCGACTTGAGTTTCGAGCAGGGCTCGATGATCACCGGCGTGGGGACCGAAATCCCGAGCGTGATCCAGGAGGGCGTCTACAGCGCTACCGTCACGCTGGATGGTGGGTCTGGCCAATACCTCACCTACCGGGAGAACTTCAGGATCGTGTATCCCGTGCAATTTGATGGCATCTGGACCCGTGACGGGATGCAGCCCAGTCAGGTCCAAAGCCGGTTCAC
>DAOVTU010000471.1 GCA_030632925.1 Candidatus Krumholzibacteriia bacterium
ACCTTCACCCTCGGCGCCCAGCATATATTCGTGGGGAACCCGAACATCCACCAAGGTCAGCGGAGCGGTATCGGACGCCCGCATGCCCAGCTTGTTTTCCTTCTTCTCCACCGTGAAGCCCGGTGTATCGGTCGGCACGATAAAGGCCGTGATGCCCCGGCTGCCCTTGGCCTCCATGTCGGTCTTAGCCGTGATGATCAGGGCATCGGCGTAGTGCGAGTTGGTGATCCACATCTTGGATCCGTTCAACACCCAGTGGTCTCCATCGCGGACAGCGGTGGTGCGGGTGCCACCGGCGTCACTGCCGGCACCGGCCTCGGTCAGACCAAAACTCAGCAGGCTTTCACCCGCCGCGGCCGGCGGCAAAAACTTTTCCTTTTGGGCTTGGGTGCCCAGGGCCGCGATGGGCCAGCAACCCAGGCTGTTGTGGGCCGCAACGGTCAGGCCGTGGCTGCCGCAGGCCCGCGAAATTTCTTCCACCACCAACGCGTAGCTGGTGACATCGGCGCCCACTCCGCCAAATTCTTCCGGCACGTTCAGGCCCAGGAACCCCAGACTGCCCATTTCCTTGATGGTGGCCTCGGGAAAGGTGCCGGTGCGGTCGATCTCCGCCGCGATGGGCGCAATCTTCGCGGTGGCAAAGTCACGGGCCATCTGGCGGATCATTTTCTGGTTTTCATTGAGCGGCATGGCGACTCCTGGCCGGGATGGATACTGGACGCATAGATCAGCGAGCATGGAAACGGACCGGACGGGCGCAACGCCCAGGTCGCCGTGGGTGGAAACGGCAGCTCCGGTGAATACCCGAACAAAGCCAAATGTTAAAGATAAATCAAGGGTTTCGCCGTTGTGGGGCTTCAATATGCGGGAAATTGCAACCTATGCCCCCGCCCCACAAAGAGGACGGTCCGAGACTCCTTTCCCGGACCGTCCTCAGCGCCGGTGCGACAGGGCCACCGGATGGGGTTCAAGCACTATGGATCAGCGAAAAATCGCCTTCACGGCACCAAAACTGACCGCCTCGTTGGCCACCGGATCGGGGCAAATGTTCGGCGCCCCAGGGGTCGGAGCGCAGCCATTTCCACCTGGCAACAAGGTGCCCGTATACGGCAGCATCGCGTCGAACAGTTCCCAGTCATACAGGTTCAGGTTGAAGCCGCTGCTGCGGTCGTCCTCGGCCATGTGATCTTCGTAGTGGGCCACGAACATCAGTTCCAATTCCAAACTGCCCGGTATGGTGCGCAGCAGCCGCACCACATCGCCCGAATTGTTGAGACTGAAGCCGACAGTGGACAGGCCCTGGGTCGCCTGCCAGGCCACCGATTCGGAGCCGTAGAACACCGCCACGTCGCCCGGACCGATCAGGCCATAGAGCTGCATATGAGGCTCATCACCGGTATCGTCCCTGAGCCAATAGGTGGCCAGGTCGATCACATCCGGTCCCACGTTCATCACTTCGATCCACTCGTCGTTCTTGAAATCGACCGCGCCGTCACCGTTCCAATCGGTGGCCGGATCGGCCATGATCTCGTTGAGGATGATCGGTTCCTGGGCCACCGCGCCACCGGCGGCCAACAGCAGCACCGCCGACGCCATGATCAGCAGACATTTCATGGAGAGATTTTTCATGCTAGAATCCGTTCCCGGGAGGTTGTCAAAGGCCGGCTTGCGGCCACACGTCCCTGCGTGACCACACCGGCATGTGTTTTTTGCCAGAAACGGACCAGATGTGAATTTCAGAATTGGAATTGTCGGAGCCGGAGCTCACGGTGAACGCTATGTGCGGCATGGCCTGCGTGATGTGCCCGGAATGACCGTCACTGCCCTGTGCCGACGGCAGGAAAAACCCGGCCGGGCCCTGGCTGAACAACACGGTGTGCGTTACCACCCGGAGGCAGCCGGCCTGATTGCGGACCCCGAGGTTGACGGGGTGGTCATCTGCACCCCGCCTTCGACTCATTTTTCATTGGCCGATCAGGTCATCGCCGCCGGCAAACCGCTGTTGCTGGAAAAACCCATGACCGGCAACCTGGATGAAGCCCGCCGGCTGGTCGCTCTTGATGCCGCCGCCAAATCTCCCCTGATGCTCGGCCAATCCCTGCGCTGGAATCCTGTGTTGCTGAAGGTGCGCGAGCTGTGGCCGCGTCTGGGCCAGGTGCGGATGGTGCGTTTGGCCCAACGACTGGCCCCCACTTCGCTGGCCTGGCAAAAGGACGCGGCCCAAACTGTGGGAGGATCGGTCCTATTGACCGGCGTGCACATTTTTGACCTGGCGCGCTGGCTGACCGGGGCCGAATTCATAACCGTGAATTCGCGGCAGGAGAAAATCCACAACCCCGTGGTCGAAGATTTCTTCCTGGCCCGGGCCCAGCTTTCGGACGGCTGCTGGGCCAGCCTGGAAGTCAGCAAATTCACGCAATCGCGGGCCTGCATTCTTGAAGCGGTGGGCGATAAGGGGCAATTGAGTGCGGACTACCTCAAAGGCGGCGTGGCTTTAAAGTGCGGAAATGAAGAAGAGAGATTCGAAGTTTCGGCACGGGTACCAACGCTGCCCGTGGTTCTGCAGGATTGGCTGGATGCCGTAAGAGCGAAGACGACTCCTCCGGTAACCGTGCACGATGGTCTGGCCACTCTGCAGGTTGTCGACGCCTGCTATCGCTCAGCGGTATCTGGTGCCGAAGTGGCCCTGAACACCGACTGAATTATAGCGTCGGCAGCACCTCGACCCGGCTGACCACATCCTGGATCACCAGGCCGGACAGGAACATGCCGAAGGTGGCGGTCACGTGCACCGCCGAGCCGTGGATGACGTTCTTGGTCGCGCACCAGTCCTTGTGCTCACTGCCATCGTCGGGCACGTAGGCTGGGCAATGGCACTTGTGGGTGCCGCAGGCCACGCTCGTTTGTTCGGCCATGATCACCGGCTCGTTGGAATACACAGCCTGAAAATCTCCACCGAAATGCACCGCCCGCAAGCGCCGCCTGATAATCCGGGCCAAAGGACAGTGCCCCTGGGTTTCCCAGATCGAAGCCACCCGGATTTGGGTCGGATCCAATTTTCCGGACGCCCCCAGGCTGCTGTACAGCCGCGTGCCGGCCGCCACCGAGCGCGAAATCAGGTCCACCTTGCAACTGATGCTGTCGATGCAATCGAGCACATAGTCGTAGGAGCCCAGTTCAAATTCGCCGGGCTTGTTGGGATCATAGACTTTCTGGATGGGCGTGATTTTGCAGCGGGGATTCAGCGTCTGCAGCCGTTCGGCCAGCTCGGTCACCTTCGACTTGCCCACGTTTTTGGTCGTGGCCTGCAGTTGTCGATTCACGTTCGTGATGCACACCACGTCGTTGTCGACCAGCGTGATGTCCAGGATACCCGAACGCACCAGGGCCTCGGCCGCCCAACTGCCGACCCCGCCGAGGCCAAAGACAGCCACGCGGGTTTCGTTCAATCGATGCAGGGCCGCAGTGCCGGTTAGCAACTGCATGCGTTGGTAGATGGGATTGACGCTCATGAATCTGCCCGGTCCAAAGTTGAGGTTCCTGCTGACAAGGCGATGGCCCGAACCGAAGTCCGGGCCGTCGCCGACTCATCTGCTGGCCAACGCCCTAGCCGTTGAC
>DAOVTU010000132.1 GCA_030632925.1 Candidatus Krumholzibacteriia bacterium
ATTGCCGGCGGGGTGGTCCTGGATGCGGCGCCGCAACGGCACAAACGCTTCGACGAGCAGGCCCAGGAAAATCTGATCATCATGGAAAGCGGCGATCCGGCCGAGCTGTTCCGGCAGAACCTGAAGCAGGCCGGCACCGAGGGCCTGGCCCTGTCCGCGGCGTTGGGACAGCAGGATGATCCGGCTGCCCTACAGGTCGGCAAGCGGTTGTACCACCGGGAATTGATGGACGAGTTGGCGGTGCTGATCGCGACCAATGTCGAAGCTTATGCCACGCGTTTCCCTTTGCGGTTGGGTGTGCCCAAGGAAGAATGCCGCCGCAAATGCAAGTTCAAGGCGGGCCCCAACGAGTGGAGCGCCATCTGCCTGAAGTTGGCCGAGACGGCGTCCTGGGTAGTGGCTGGTGATCGCATCGGGCCAACTGCCGAGGGGCCGGAATTGAGTGCTGCCCTGGCCTCAGCGGTGAGCAAGGCTGGCGAGGAGTTGCTGGGCTTTGGCCTGGATTGGCCCGGCCTGGACAATTGGGCCGAAGAGTCGCCGGCCTTTAAAGCTGCAACCCGCAACAAGGAACTGCAGGAGTTCAAGGTCGCCGAAGTCATCCGCCATTTGGTGGACCATGGACAGGCTGTGGCGATTTCCAATGAGTACCATGTGGCGCAACCGGCCCTGGCTGAACTGCTTGTGAACCTCAAGGCCCATTTTGCCGAGGCTGAAGAAATTGCCTTTGCGGATTTCCGCGCCCTCAGTGGACTGACCCGCAAGTTGGGTATTCCCATGCTGGAGTATCTGGATTATGGCGGCCTGACGGTGCGGGCGGGGGATGTGCGACGGGCGGGCCCTTCGCTTTGATTTGCCGTCCTGCCCTGGGAAATTGCCGGAGGCGCAGTTTAGGCACTATATTGGATGACCGATGGCCCCCAATCGAATCTGATCTCACCGGATCGTCCCGCAACATCCGGCACCTTACAGGAGCACCAAATTGAGCGACCAGAAGCCCCAGTCCCCGCGCCCAACCTGCGCCCCGAGGCGACAGACGCGCCAAATCATGGTGGGCGAATTGCCCATGGGGGGCGACGCGCCGGTGCGTGTGCAGAGCATGACGACGACCAAAACCGGCGACGCCGAGGCGACTATCCAGCAGATCAAGGAACTGGCCACCGCGGGTTCGGAATACGTGCGCGTGACATTGAATGACCAGGCCGCGGCCGACGCTTTGCCCCACATCATGTACGAGTGCAATACGCCCCTGGTGGCGGACATCCACTACGACCACAAGATGGCCCTGGTGGCCCTCGAGGCGGGCATCGCCAAGTTGCGCATCAACCCCGGCAATATCGGCTCGAAGGATCACGTGCGCGAAGTGGCCGCAGCGGCGGCGGACAAGGGCGTGCCCATTCGCATTGGGGTGAACCGGGGCAGCCTGCACAAGCGGTATGATACCCTGTTGGCTTTGGATCCGGCTGGGGCCTTGGTGCAATGCGCCACCGATGAAATCGAGACCCTGGCCGCAGTCGGTTTCCACGACGTGGCCGTCAGTCTCAAGAGCAGTGATCCCGGTGAAGTGGTCGACGCCTGCCGGCGCTTTGCCAAAATCAGTGATGTGCCTCAGCATCTGGGTGTGACCGAGGCGGGCACCCTGCTGGCCGGTACTTCATTGTCGGTGGCCGCCATGTCGGTGCTGCTGAGCGAGGGCATCGGCGACACGGTGCGCATCAGCCTGGCCGATGACCCGGTCAAGGAAGTGAATGCGGCTTATCATATGCTGTCGGCCCTGGGGCTGCGCAGCGGGTATGCCCGGGTGGTGGCCTGCCCCACCTGCGGCAGGGCTGAGGTGGATGTGGTGGCCTTGGCCACCATGGTGGAAGAATTGGCCAAGGATTTGCCGTCTGATCGGGTGATTTCGGTCATGGGCTGCATCGTCAACGGACCGGGTGAAGCCAAGGCTGCCGACCTCGGAATCGCCGCTGGACGCACCAAGGTCGCCATCTACCGTAAAGGCGAATTGCACCGGAACATCGACAAGGATGATCTGGAACAGGTTTTGCTCGAGGAAATTGAGCGTTTGCGGTAGGCAAATTGCGCACAATTTCCCTGAATTTCCTTCAGTTGCTCCTGCAGTAGCCGATTTTTGAGAGGCAACAGAAGCCTCAAAGGCTTCAGGTAACAGGATTTAAGACAAGTGCTAACAGGAACCGGATAATGGCCCATATCGCTGGACCCACAACTCCCATCAGAAACGACAACGCGGCCAAGCGTGGCCCCGATGTCGAACGTCTGTTGGCCCTGCAGGCTTTCAACGCCCGCATGGTGTGCATGACGGTTGACGAGACCTCCTACCAGGAGGTCGTCAACGGTGTGTGGAAAGTCATGGGCTGCGATTTCTGCTCGCTCTTTCTCCATGATGAACAAACCCGTTCCCTGAAATTGGTGGCTTCGGTCGGTTATGAAGAACTGGACCCGGAGCTGAGCATTTCCCTGGCCGACTCGGCCAGCATGCACATCCAGGCCTTCACCGAAGAGTACCTGGTGCACGTGGATGACCTGACCGACCAGTTCGGCATCAAGACTCTTTCGGCCGAACTGCGCAGCAGCCTGGCCATGCCGATCATCGCCAACAGTGGTCCGGTGGGCGTCTTCGATTTTGGCAGTCGGGAAGCCGGCGCGTTTTCGCCCAGTGAGATCAGCATGTGCAGCATGCTGGTGGACCAGATGTCTTATTCGCTGGAGAACATCCGCCTGGTCAACGAACTGAGCCGCAGCCGTGATGCGGTGATCCGGGGCATGGCCCTGCTGGCCGAGATCCGCGACAGTCATATTGGCGGGCACTTGAATCGCATCTGTGCCTACTCGAAATATCTGTCCGAGCAACTGCTGGACCGGCCGGGATACGGCGAAGTGACCCCTTCGTTCATTGATACGATCGCCCGTTCGGCAGCGCTGCACGACGTGGGTAAGGTGGGTATTCCCGACGCTATCCTGCTGAAGCCAGGCAAGCTGACCGGGCCGGAGTTCGAAGTGATAAAATCCCACACGACCATGGGTGCCGAACTGCTCGAAGGTCTGATGAAGGACTACGGCGAATACGGCATGATCACCATGGGCGCCGAGATGGCCATCGCCCACCACGAAAAGTGGGACGGCAGCGGTTACCCCAATGGAACCACTGGCATGGACATCCCGTTGTCGGCCCGCATCCTGACGATATGTGATGTGTACGATGCACTGACCAGTCGCCGGGTCTACAAGGACGCCTGGAGTGCCGAAGATACCATCTCCAACATCCGCGAGAATTCAGGCAAGCAGTTCGATCCTGAATTGGTGAAAATTTTCCTGGCCCGGCCAGCTGACCTGGAAAAAATCCAGGCCCTGTATCCTGATTAAATCCTGCTGATATATTTTGAAAGCGTGCCTTCGAAATGGTAGAGTGTCTGCACTACCCCATTTTTGGAAGGATTGTCCATGCGTTTCCATCATGTTTTCCGACTCACCATCTGTGTCTTATTACTGATGATTCCGCTGACTTCACTGGCAGGCACCTCGCCATTCCTGCTGAACCGCCAGCCAACGGGGCAACTGGAGCTGGGGTACCGTTTTCAGCACACACATTTCGCCGGGGATATTGGATCCTATCTGGAGATGGAGTACCACGAATTTTCGCTGGGCCTGCCGGTCAGCGAGGGTCTGGTGCTCTCATTCACCGCACCGATGGTCAACTGGGGCATGGATTCGATCTTTGAGCCGGATGACACCACGGAGTTTGGCAACTTCACCATCGGGGCCCACCTGTTGAACCTTGGGGCGCGGCAAAACATGTCGTTCCTGATTGCGGTGCAATTGCCGACCATGTCGGACGCGGGCCTTCTGGGAGATTTTGGCGAATTTGGAATCCTGGGCCACCCCTCGATGTGGCAAACTTTTGTGCCTGATATCATGACAGTGCAATCCCATTTTACAGCTCGGATTCCGGCCTCGGCCGATAGCTTTTTGCGCCTGGAAGTCGGGCCGGATCTTTTGTTTCCCACCGGTGATCGTGAAGGCTCGACCCTGGTGCATATACGCTATGGGCTGGGCGTCGGAGTGGAGACCGGCAGCATCGGTGCGAGCATCGAGTTTGGTGGTTTCTGGGAGACCGACGGAGATGGCGACGGGTTCAGCGAAAACTCGGCCCACGTCCTGGCCGCTGGTGTGGAGTATGTGGGGGCGGTCGTTCGCCCGGCTTTGTATTACCAGATTCCCACCGACGACATTTTTGACCGTGTGGTCGACGGTGTGATCGGCATCCGGGTCACAGTCACGCCCTGATTGTCAGATGGGCTTGACCCCGGCCATGACACCGGGTTCGACAAAGAGGCTCTGGTCGCGCAGGCAAACCGCCGTGCCGGCCGGAGCTTTTCTCGGTTTGCGCACGTAACGTTTTTCGGTGTGGATGACCGGCACGAACTGTGAATTGCGCGCCTTGCTGTTGAGGGCCGCCAGGGCCGCCGCTTTTTCCAGCACCTGGGCCGGCACCCGCTCGGGATGGCCGCCGGTGCGCAAAATCACGTGACTGCCGCTCACTCCCTGCGCATGCAACCACAGGTCGCGGTTGTGGGCTGCGCGGTGGGTCAGTTCATCGTTTTCCTTGTTGTTGCGCCCGACCCAGACTTCCCATTTTTCATCCACGAGGTAGCGCCGGAACGGCCGTGCCGGTTCATCGGCGGTGTGGCCCCGGGGGCGGTCCTTGGTGCGGGGGAAAAGATCCTGATAGTCGGTGCGCCACTGTTGCAGGGCCGCCAGTCGATCCAGCGGTGGGTTGACCTCGCCGGCAGCGTCCAACTCGTCGCCGGCTTTTTGCAAACGCTCCCCTTCGGTGGCCGCTTCCTGCCGCCGCGTCCGGATAATTTCCAGCCCGTTTTCGGCTTTGCGCGCTCGCCGGAACCAGACCTCCATGTTGGCCGCCGGGGTGCGGGCCGGATCCAGGGCGATGCTCAATGAACTGCCGTCTGTCAGGTTGGAGAGCACGATCTCATCCTGGCCCTGGGTCATGGTGTGCAGGTTGGCGGCCAGAGCTTCGGCCTTGTGGCGGTGCACGTCGCCCTGGTCGGCATTGGCCAGGTCGCGGTCCAGATTGCTCAACAGCCGAGCGGAGGCCTTGCTACGCCGATTGAGGGCGGCTCGGTTGACGGTGTGGGCCTGCGCGATGCAGACCTCAATAATTTGGTCGACCGCCAGGGAATCGTAGTCTGCCGGCGGGGCGCCATTGTCGCCACCGGTCCAGGTGCCCTTGGGTGGCCAGGCCGCGAGTGACTCGTGGGGAGGACGGTGCACCGACCACAGCAGTTTCCCCGACCGGTCGACCACCGTGATGTTGCCGCGGGCGCCAAACAATTGGTGCAAGAGAACCAGATCGCCCCCGTGGGGAACCGAAAACTGAAACGCCGCCACTTTGTCTTTGGGCAACAGGCCGCAGGAAAGCAGCCGGGCATCTTTCAACAGCGTATGCAATGGATGTTTGCGGGTGAGGGACAATGCGGCAACCAACGGGTCGGGCAGGCGTCCCTGTTGGGCACAAACCAGGCGGGCTCCGGGCAGGTCACTCAACAACAATCCCACCCGTTCGTCGCCGGCCAGGTGCAGCCGCACCCAGCGCTCACCGGCCGAGATGCGGAACAGTTCCCGTCCGGTGTAAAGCTCACGCCATCCGGCCAGCACAGCGGCCAGGGTTTCGGGCTCGGACCAGGGGGTGGTTGCGTTCATGCCTAGAACAACGTGTAGCCGAAGGTGAGTTTGAAATCCGGGCCGTCCATGACGCCCACCCGCATTTCGACCATGCCCTGATGCTCGTTGGCAAAGGTGCGTTCGAGACCGAGC
The DNA here is from genome assembly GCA_030632925.1 of Candidatus Krumholzibacteriia bacterium. Taxonomy (GTDB): domain Bacteria; phylum Krumholzibacteriota; class Krumholzibacteriia; order LZORAL124-64-63; family LZORAL124-64-63; genus JAGRNP01. Next base: position 5,851 of record DAOVTU010000132.1, read on the forward strand.
AGGGCGCTGAGGCCGATGCTGGTGTCGGAGTCGCCTAAATCAGGGTTGATGAAGTTGAGGGCAAAGGAGCCGCCGCCGTAGACATTCCAGGGGTGGGTGACGAACTCGGTGAAGCTGTAGGCCAGATCACCATTGATTGCGATGATCGTAGCGCCGCCGCCGAGACCCGCTTCGACGTTGGGCGTGAAATGCACGTTGGGGAAGACTTCGCCCAGTTTGAGATGGGCTCCGAAATGGATCTGATCTACGCCATCCCAGTTGGTGTAACCGGAGCGTGCGCCGAAGGCGATGTTGCTTTGGATTCCCTGGGACTCGCTCGTGGTTTGGGCAAACGTTGTGGCGGCCAGCAGGGAGGTCAAGGCCAGGGCGATCGCCAGGGGGCGCAAATGTCTCATGATGGCGTCCTTTCCAATCATTCAGCAGGGGGAATTGAGGGGTATTGTAAGGGTATACGCAACAGGGAACAACTTTGATCCCACTCATTTTGTGTTGTTTTCTTGCCGCCGAACGATCTCTGGCCTAAGATTCGGCCCATCACACAACATACTGGCCCGGCCCGCCCCCGGATCACAGCTCACGACCATCTGGAGGAAATCCATGCTCAGCATGACCGGCTTCGGCACCGGCGAAGGCAATACCGGCCCCATGACCATCACTGTGGAATTGCGTTCGGTGAACCATCGCTTCCTGGACGTGAGCCTGAAACTGCCCAGTGTCTTGGCCTTCCTGGAAGCCGACATCCGCAAATTTCTGAAAGAGAACGTGGCGCGCGGGCGGGTTACCGTGGCGGTCCAGATGCAGGTCAATCGCGAAGGTTCGGGCGCGGGCCTGGATCCCGAGCGTCTGCAGGCCGGCTTGGATATGGTGCGCGTGGCGGCCGCCGAGTTGGAAAAAGCCACGGGTGAAAGCCATCCAGTGACTCTGGACCATTTGCTGGCCGTGCCGGACTTGTTTCGGGCCGAAGAGCTGGAATTGGAACAGGACGAAATGCGCACCGCGATGATGACCGCCATCACGACTGCTCATAAGGGCTTGATGGAGATGAAGCGGGCCGAGGGCGAAGCCCTGGTCAAGGAAATGCGCCAACGCCTGACAACCCTGTCGGCCGAGCTGGTTGAAGTGGAAAAGCGGGCACCCGAAGCCGGCGCGGAAATCCAGAAGCGGCTCGAGGAGCGCCTGGACAAGATTCTCACCGATCAGGTGGATCCGCAGCGCCTGGCCCAGGAAGTGGCCATGCTGGCGGACAAGGCCAATATCAACGAAGAGTGTGAGCGGTTGGGTATTCACATCACGCATTTTCACAAGGCATTGGATGAAGGCGGGCAGGTGGCCAAACGGCTGAACTTTCTGCTCCAGGAAATGCACCGTGAGGTCAATACCACCGGCAGCAAGACCAACCTGGTGGGCATTACCCAGGCCGTGATCACGATGAAGGATGAAGTCGAGTCCATGCGCGAGGAGATCCTGAATC
>DAOVTU010000041.1 GCA_030632925.1 Candidatus Krumholzibacteriia bacterium
GGGTCGGTATGAGCGCCCACCTCGCCACGCCCAATGCGACTGATGACTTCGTGCACTTCCGGAATGGCCATCAACCGGCGTTCCACGATACCGGTTACCCGCTGGGTTTCGGACATGGCAATCGAAGGCGACAAGGTCAAACGCACCACCACCGTGCCCTCCTGCAGGCGCGGTGTGAATTCGGATCCCAACCGCGGCGCGACCGTCAGTCCTGCAGCGATCAATACCGCTGCCAAAGCCAGGGCCGCCCACCGGTTGTCCACAAACAAGCGGGCCACCGGACGGTACGATTTTGTCAGCCACCGTTGCATCCGCGACTCGCCACCCTCGGTGCCGGCGCGGGGCCTCTTCATGAACACACTGCTCAGCATGGGCGCCACACCAATGGCAAAAATCAGCGAGCCGAGCATGGCCAACGCCACGGTGTAAGCCAGTGGCCGGAAGGTTTTGCCCTCCACTCCTTGCAGCGTGAACAGCGGCACAAAAACCAGGATGATGATGCCGATGGCAAACAGGATGGGCCGCGCCACTTCGTTGCAGGCCGCGGCAATCACCTGGATCTTGTTCTGGTCCGGCTTGCTCTGCCGCAGATGCCGGTCCACGTTCTCGATCATCACGATGGTGCCGTCGACCATCATGCCGATAGCAATGGCCAACCCACCAAGAGACATCAGGTTGGCAGTCATGCCCAACTGGCGCATGGCCAGGAAGGCGAACAGCACCGAAAATGGCAACGAAAGCGCCACGACAACGCTGGGACGCAACCCGCCCATGAAAATCAACAGCACCAGCGCCACCAGCACCACACCCTGCAACAGAGCATCGGTCACGGTCTTGACCGCCGCGCTGACCAAAGTTTTTTGCTCGTAATAGGGGACAATTTCCAGGCCCTCGGGCAGGATCCGGTTGATCTCCACCATTTTCTCTTCAACCAGCGCGATCACTTCGGAACTGTTGGTGCCGAAAAGCTTGATCACCTGACCCGCCACCACTTCGCCGGTGCCGTTGCGCGATTGCAGACCACGCCGCACCGCACCGCCGATTTTCACCTCGGCCAAATCGCCCAGAAAAATGGGCCGCCCCGCTTCGGTGCGGATGACAATTTCGCGCAGGTCGTCCATGTCCCGGGCCAGGCCGATGGAACGCACGACAAATTCTTCGGCGTTCTTTTCGATGAACTGCGCGCCAACGTTCAAATTGTTGGCCCGCACCCGTTCGATGATCTCGCCGAGGGTCACGCCATAGCGCAGGAGTTGTTCCGGATGCACCTCGATCTGGAACTGTTTTTCGTAACCACCAATGCCCAACACCTCGGTCACGCCCGGCACCGTTTGCAGGTTAAACTTGATGAGCCAATCCTGGATCGAACGCAATTCTTCAAGGGAATATTCACCGGTGGTATCGTCCAGATAGTAGAAGAGCACCAGCCCCATGCCTGTGGCGATCGGCCCCATCTCGGGGTCGCCAAAGCCGGCCGGGATCTGTTCCCGCGCCTCCTGCAGCCTCTCGCCCACCACCTGGCGGGCGAAATAGATGTCCATGCCGTCGTCGAAGTAGATGTTCACCACCGACAACCCGAAGTTCGAAACCGAGCGCACTTTCTGTACGCCCGGCAGACCGGTCATGGCCGCCTCGACGGGGTAGGTCACGTATTTTTCGATTTCCTCGGGCGCCAGTCCTTCGGTGACAGTAAAAACCTGGACCAGGTTTGGCGAAACATCCGGAAAGGCATCGACCGGTAATTTCAGGTACGAATAGTAACCCGCACCCATCAACAGCAAGGCTCCCACCACAATGATCAGGCGGTTACGCAGGCTGAATCCTATGATTTTTTCCAACATCGCAACTCACCTCCTAGTGACCGTGTCCGTCGCCGAAAGAGCCCTTGCCCAATTCGGCCTTGATGGTGAAGCCGCCTTCGGCCACGTAGTGTTGTCCCGGCGCCAGGCCTGAGATGATTTCCAGATTCCCAATGCCGTGACGTCCCACCACAACATGAGCAGGCGTGAACCCCTCGGCGGATTCGACAAAGATCACCGTTTCCGCGTCCATGGTGTGCACAGCCGAAACCGGCACGACCACCTTTGCGTGGGCCGACTCGGTCAGCACATCGGCCATCACGAACATGCCGGGCCGCCATTTTCCAGCGGCATTGTCCACCACCAGGCGGGCGGTGGCGGTGCGGGTGTGTTCGTCCACCACCGGTGTGAGATAGCTGATCTTGCCGGTGATCGCGGCAGCACCAGACTGGGTGCGGATCGTGACGTCCTTACCCACCGCAACCCGATCGAGATCCCGCTGGTAGACCGTGATGTCGATCCAGACCGTGCTCAGGTCCGCGATTAAAAATCCGTCGCGTTCCCTGGAGACCGGTTCGCCACGGGTCATGTGCTTTTCGATGACCGTGCCGGCCAGGAAGGCCGTCATTTCGTAGGGCGCCAGGCTGCCATCACTTTCGACAATGGCCAGCACCTGGCCCTCGTGCACGGCGTCTCCGACATCCACGCGCACCTCGGTGGCGATGCCCGAATAACGCGGCACGATATGGGCAAGGCGGTTGGCATTGACCCGCACCTCGGCCGGCAGTTTGCGAATCATCTGCACCAAGCCTGATCCGGCTTCGGCCACGACGATGCCGAACTCCTGGATCTCGGCTGCGGTCAGCGCCACATGACCATCATCGTGGCCATCATCATATTCGTCGCCGTGTTCATCGGTATGCGGTTCTTCCGCCCACGCCACCGGCGCCGCCACATTCAGGATTCCGCAGACCAGCAACAGCATGGCGGCACGGAGAAATTCAGGAAAAAGATGATATCGTTTCATGTCAGTTCTGCTCCTGTGTCATCAGGGTATGGGAACGGTTGCCGCCCAGCAGCAGGTCGACCGCAAAGGTCGCCTCCTGATAGCTGGCGAGGGCGCCGAAGTAGGATCCCTGGGCTTCAAACCAGGTGCGCCGGGTGGCCATGACATCAGTCAGGCTGAACAGCCCCTTGCGATAGGCGGCGTCCACTTCGTCCATGGACTGCTGGGCCAAAGGCAGGATTTCGTCGCGCATGGTGATCACATGATCGTAAGACGTCGCCAGCTGTTCGTAGTGGCGGGCCAGTTGGCCGAGCAGGGCCACATACTGCGCCTGGCGCTGTGCACCCAATCGGTCCAGACCATACTGCGCCGCCCGGATGCCATCCTGGTTCTTGTCCTTGAACGGCAACGGCAGCGATACGCCGGCGACCAGGGCGTTGTCGCCACTGTCGGCGTAGTGCCTGACACCGGCGCCGGCGGTCAGGTCGATATTGCCCCGCGCCATTGCCACGGCCACCTCGGCCTGGCGCCGTTTGGCTTCGGCATCCCACCGGTACAGTTGGGGACTGCCTGCCAAGCGCGCGCTCAACTCATCCCACTCGGGCTTGTCCACCATGTTTTCCAGAGATCCCAATACTCCGCCAAAACTGGGGTTTTCGCTGTTCCAGAGCACCGAAAGCTGCAGCTTGCGCGCCTGCAACGCCCCGCGCGCCGCCTGGGCGTTCAGTTGGGCTTCCGAAACGGCCAACCGGGCGCGGTTGGCTTCCACCGGAGAAACAGCTCCCTGTTCGATCTTTCTTTTGACGAAGTCCAAATCCTGCCGGGCCAGGCCGACTAGTTCATTGGCCAGGCTCAGTTCGGACTGCACCACCAGCGTAGCCAAAAAGGCCTGCCGCACCCGGGCCTTGATTTCTTCGGCCTGCAGGGCCGCATCGAGGTTCACCAGATCCACTTCGCGATCGGCCACGGCCCGCTCCCGGGCACGCTTGCCACCCAGTTCAAAGGTCTGCGACAACATCAGCGTGTACTCGGCGGCCGAAAACCCCGAAGCATCGCCCGAGCCCGCAAAATTCTCGAGTTCAAATTCCAATTCGGGATTGGGGCCCCGTGAAATCTGGTCGGCGCGGGCCATGGCTTCGGCCGCAGCCGCCTTGAAGCCGAGCAATTCCGGATTGTGTTTCAAGGCCAGGTCCAAGGCCTCCGTCAGATCCAGGGGTTTGTTTCCCAGGTCCGGGGCCGCGGGCAATTCGGCAAATCCAGCGCTGGCCACAACCAGCAGCATGATGATCAGGAAACCGGTGCGCCATTTTTTGCAGCCGGATTTCATCCCGTAGATTTTCATCTGTTCACCTCAAAATGAATGATGGGTCGGCGCCATCTCACAGTGCGGCCAAAGAGACCACACCAGATCAGGCGGATTCAGCGATCAAAAAGAGGGGAAAATCAGCAGAGCAGAGGCAGGGTTTGGCTATCGTCATTGGCCACAGGCACGGCAACGACAAGATCAGAAACCAATTTGGAGCAGAGGGCCGGCAGGTCCAGATCCGCGGCCGCCATCATCGTCGGCGGCGTCGCGTGGTCGATGTGATCCATCCCGGCATCGGGTTTGATGCTCTGGCCCGAAGCCGGCACCACCAGAATCTCGCAGGGGTCGGCGGAACACTGCACCTCGTCGTGGCAGTCGGCGGCGTCGTCACCAAGACATGCGTGCACCATCACGCCCAGACTGCAGAGCGTGGGCCCCAGCAACAGGGTCCACAGTGCGATCACAAAGATGCTGTTCTTGCCGTTCATCAAACCAAGATAAGCTCCCGGTGCGAGAATTCAAAAATGCATTTTCAATGCTTATCGTTGCGATTTTCCGCCAACCAGATCGTCAGACCCGAAAACCCGATCTTTGTCGGATGTTCCACTTCTTTGGGCATCTAGACCGTGCCGAACGCCCAGTCCCACTGGTTCAGGTTGAGGCCGAATTCGCATGCCGCCCGGTAGGGAATCAATATCGGCAGAAGCTACTCCTTGATGACCACAAGTTTTTCCGGTGCCATGTCGGCCATGGTGTAGGGAATGCCCCCGATGCCCAGACCCGAGGTGCGGTGCCCTGCGAAGGGCATCCAATCGACGCGGAAGGCGGTGTGGTCGTTGATCATCACTGCGGCGGCGTCCAATTCACGGGTCAGGCGCATGGCGCGGCTGGTATCGCGAGTAAAAACCGCGGCCTGGAACGATACACTCAGGGCATTGGCTTGGGCCACGGCCTCTGCCTCGTCGTCATAGCCATAGACGTTGACCACCGGCCCGAACACCTCGTCGGTCGAAACGCGGCAGGTGTGCGGCGGGTCCACCAGCAAGGTCGGCGCGTACACGTAGTCGTTCACACGCACACCCCCGACAACACACTCGGCGCCGGCGTCGATGGCTTCCTGCACCCATTCTTCCACCCGATCCACCTCACCCGTACGGATCAAGGGGCCAACTTCTGTCTTGGCATCAGTGGGGTCGCCAACCACCAGGGCGGTGACCTGTTTTTTCAGCGCCGCGATCAATTTGGCCTTGATGCTGTTGTGCACGAATATTCTCTGCACCGATACACACACCTGCCCGGCGTGGTAGTAACCACCCTTGACCAGCAACGGCACCATGGATTCCAGATCGGCATCGGCCGCCACGATCACAGGCGCGACGCCACCATGCTCAAGCGCACAACGCGTGCCCGGCGCCAGTTTGCTGCGCAGGTTCCAGCCCACCCGCGCCGAGCCAATGAAAGTGAAGAATCCCACGCGCGCATCAGTCACCAGTTTTTCAGCCACGGGCAATTCGCAATTGCAAGCCTGGCACCATTCGACCGGCAAGCCGGCCTGATGCACCAACTCCACAAAACGCATGCAGCACAATGGTGTCGGTTCGGCCGGCTTGACGATGACCGGACAGCCCGTCGCAATGGCCGGCACCACCTGGTGGACGATCAAATTCAGCGGGTGATTGAACGCACTGACAGCCACCACCACACCGATGGGTTTGCGGATCGTGAACGCGGTGCGCCCCGCCCCAGCGGCAGTCAGGTCCATGGGGATCCGCTGACCATCCAAGTGGCCCAGTTCTTCAATGGCCAACTCGACGCCGTTGATGGCGCGCATTACTTCAACGCGCGCATCGGCCAGGGGCTTGCCGCCTTCGCGGGCAATCAGCACCGCAAATTCCTCGACTTCGGCTTTCATCAGCTCGATCAGTTTTTGCAGGATCTCCCGCCGCTTATAGGGCGGCAACCAGTTGGCCTGGTCCTTGTGCAACCGCTCGGCAGTGCCCAGCAACGCATCGACCGTTTCCCAATCCTGCAGTTCAACCTCGGCGATGAAAGCACCGTCATAAGCCTGGGCCACCGCGAGAGTTTTGGTTTCGCTCATGATCAATCTCCTCAGATCAAGCAGTCTCAGATCAAACAGATCCTTGCCGCCAGTTCATCGATCAGGACCCGCTTATTTTCCGAATAATCCACCGGCGCCTCGACCAGATGCACACCACCGGCAGTGAAACATTTCTCAAAGATGGGCACCAGATCCGCCGTCGCTTCGACCCGATGGCCGGTGGCCCCATAACTGTTGGCGTAGGCCACGAAATCGGGGTTGCCAAATTCCAGGCCCCAGTCCGGCATCTCGGACACGGCCTGTTTCCAGCGAATCATCCCGTACGAATCATCACGCAGCACCAGCACCACCAGATTCAGGCCCAGGCGCACCGCCGTTTCCATTTCCTGGCTGTTCATCATGAACCCGCCGTCACCACAGACCGCCATCACCCGCCGGTCCGGGTACAATACGGACGCCATCATGGCCGAGGGCAGCCCCGCTCCCATGGTGGCCAGAGCGTTGTCCAGCAACACGGTATTCGGTTCGTAAGCCCGATAGTTGCGCGCAAACCAGATCTTATAAATGCCATTGTCCAAGGCAATGATGCCGTTCTTGGGCATCACCTTGCGCACATCGGCCACGATGCGTTGCGGCACCATGGGATAGGCCGGATTGTCGTCGCTTTCGACCATATGCTCCAGCACCATTTCGCGCACCCGCCGGAAGTAGTCAAAATTGTGGGTGTCCGTGGGCTCCAACAGCTCGGCCAGGCGCTGTACCGTATCGGCCACATCGCCCACCAACTCGTACTGCGGGAAATAGACCTCGTCGACTTCCGCCGAAAGAAAATTGATGTGGATGACCTCCTTGCCGCCGGCTTCCATGATGAAGGGTGGCTTTTCGACGTCGTCGTGACCCACGTTGATCACCAGATCGGCCCGGTCGATGGCGCAGTGCAGGTAGTCACCGGACGACAACGCCGCCGTGCCCAAATAGTGCTCGTGGTAGCCACCAACCACACCCTTACCCATCTGGGTATTGAAGAAGGGAATGCCGGTCTTTTCCACCAGGTACTGCAACGGCTCGATGGTGCGCTTGCGGTTGGCGCCGGCGCCCACCAAAATCAACGGCATTTTGGCGTCGCGGATGCGCTGCGCAACCCGCTCCAGGGAACTGTCCGCAACGACCGGACGGCAAGGCGGGTTGATGGGAAACAAGTGTGTGTCGGGCGCCACTTCGGCCGCGATGTCTTCGGGCAGTTCCAACAAGACCGCGCCGGGACGTTCCTCGGAGGCCAAACGGAAAGCTTCGCGCACCAAGCCGGGAATCACGTTCACGCCCACGATCTGGCGCGAAAACTTGGTGATCGGTTTCATCAACCCCACCACATCGACAATTTGGAACTTGCCCTGCTTGCTCTGCTTGATGGGTTTCTGGCCCGTGATCATGATCATGGGCATGGCACCGAGCTGTGCATAAGCCGCTGGAGTGACAAAGTTTGTGGCGCCAGGCCCAAGGGTTGCCATGCACACGCCGGGCTTGCCGGTGAGCCGCCCATAAGTGGCCGCCATGAAGCCCGCACCCTGCTCATGGCGGGTCAGAATCAATTTGATCGACGACGTTCGGAGCGACTCCAACAAGTCGAGATTTTCCTCGCCCGGCACCGCAAAAATGTATTCGACACCTTCGTTTTCCAGCGCTTTGACGAACAGGTCACTGGCCTTGATGTTTTTCAGTCCGGGCATTCGGTCCTCATTCCAGGTTTAACGACCCTTGACTCCTAATGATCGTAATAATATCGCACAAACATCGTCGGTTGGCGTGTCACCTCGGTTGAATGCCCAATCATGAGTGCTGGTCAAATGCCACTGCCAGCAGATGCCGAGCCCCAATTCAGGCAACCTGTGGTAGTCTAAGCAAAAATTCGATCTCTTGCCTGACGAAACGCCCGAAAGGATCCCCCTTGTCCACTCCCCTGATCTCACCGGACCAATCCTGGGCCATCTGGGCCATTCTGCTCGGCGCCGCCGCCTTCGGTTTCCTGGCCGAAAACACCCGCCTCGGCAGCAAGCTTTCGGGCGCGATCCTGACCATGGGCGTGACCTTTGTGCTGTCCAACGTGGGCATTCTGCCGGCGGCAGAGGTGCCCGCCTACGACGTGGTGTGGGGTTATCTTGTGCCGTTGGCCATTCCGCTGTTGTTGTTCCGGGCTGACCTGCGCCGGATACTGCGAGAGGCCGGCCCCACCCTATTGGCCTTCGTCATTGGCGGTGTGGGCACAGTGATCGGCACCATCGTGGCCTACAACGTGGTGCCGCTGGGCGCAGATGGTTGGAAGTTGGCGGCCATTTTTTCGGCGACCTACATCGGTGGCAGCATGAACTACGCCGCAGCCGCCGAAGCAGTCAACCTGCCCCCCGGCGCATTGCTGACCGCAGGGGTGGCCGCCGACAACCTCGTGATGGCCCTCTATTTTCTGGTGCTCTTTGCCCTGCCCGGCGTGGCCTTTCTGCGCTCCCGCTTTCCCGAGCGTCATCATGCCCTGGCCGAAGGGTCGGACGAACTGGAAGCAACCCGGCAGCAGGCGGCGACTTTTCCGCCGCTGGGCACCACGGCCCTGAGCCTGGCCATATCGTTAGCGTTGTGCGCAGTCGGGTTTTATCTGGCTGACATTTTTCTCGAGCTGACCGGAAAGGACGGCAGCGGCATCCTGCTGGTCACTGCCCTGACCGTGATCCTGGCCACCTCCCTGCCCCGCCAATTCCAGAAGCTGGCCGGCGCCGAAGTCATCGGCACTTTTTTGATGCAGCTCTTTTTTGCCGTCATCGGCGCGAGCGCCAACATCATGATCGTGCTGGAATTTGGGCCAAAGCTGGTCGGCTTTGCGGCGCTCATTCTGACCATTCACTTGATATTCCTGCTGTTTGGCGGTTGGTTATTTCGGTTGGACCTGAGCGAACTGGTCATCGCTTCGAACGCCAACATGGGTGGTCCGACCACTGCGGCGGCCATGGCTGTGGCCCGCCGGTGGCAAACCCTGGTCATGCCCGCTATTCTGTGTGGAACCCTCGGATATGCGGTGGCCACCTTCATTGGCACTTCGCTCGGTCATTGGTTGAAATAGAAATACAAAGGACATAGCGACCATGAAGATGGTTTTGATCATATTGGCCGGTGTATTGCTCATCGGCGCCGGCATTGCGTTGTTCAACATGCGCGGCGCCCTGGCCACTGGTGTGCAGACGCCTGAAGGCCCCTCGGCGGGCACATTGTGGACCCAACAAACCCACACCCTGGCCGGCGAAGCGACCAGCCTCGAACCCTGGCAGGGGCAAGTTGTCCTGGTGGTCAACGTGGCCAGCAAGTGCGGGCTGACGCCGCAGTACAAAGGGCTCGAAGTCTTGTATCAGGAATTGAAGGCTGAAGGATTCGTGATCCTGGCCTTCCCCAGCAACGATTTCATGGGCCAGGAACCGGGCACCGCCGAGGAAATCCGCACCTTTTGCGATTCCAACTACCAGATCAGTTTTCCGCTGTTCGAAAAGATACCGGTCAAGGGCGATGGCAAAAGCGATCTGTACCAATTCCTGACCGCCGGAGGACTGGAAGAACCGACCTGGAATTTCACCAAGTACCTGGTGGGACGCGACGGCAAAGTCGTGGCTCGGTTCGCACCGCGCACCACGCCGGATGACCCGGACTTGCGCCAAGCCATTGCCAACAGCCTGGGCGGTTGAGGCAAACGCAGGCCGCAGACCCACCACTCACTTGACCAACATCATACGTTTGCTGGCGACAGTTCCTTCGGCCTCCAGGCGCACGGAATAGGCCCCGGCCGCGACCATCCGGCCCCTGTCATCCTGGCCATCCCACACGGTTTCATTAAGACCTTCGCTCTTGAATTCACCGGCCACCAGAGTCCTCACCAACCGCCCGGACAAGTCAAAAACCTGCAGCCTGACCAGAGATTTCCCGGTCAACTCGTAGCGGATCGTTGTCGACGGGTTGAAGGGGTTGGGATGATTCTGGTGCAACGTTGGCCGGGGCCGGCGGGCCACATCCGGCACGCCAACCGGTTCGTCACGGGGCAGTTTGGCCACAAAAGCATCCGGCGGCGAACTGAGCCCGCCCTGGAAGGGACTGGGATGCACAACCATTTCGCCGGGGAAAGACGCGCTGCTTGTCTGGCCTGTCATGTAGGCTGCCCCGGCCCGATCCAGTGCCACGGCGTAGCCAAAATCGCGGAACAGTCCGCCCAGGAAAGTCTCGTGTTCACCAAATCCGTTGACGCCCAGTTGGCTGACCCACATATCCCAATCCGGCAATCCGGCCGGAGCGGCACCGACCACCGTGGCCCGGCCCAGGCGATCGACGGCGATCCCGTTGGCCACGCCTTCGGAGATGTAGAAGGAATATTCCAGGGTCGTGGCTGCCGCATCCAGTTTGGTTACGATTGGACTGCCACCGGCCGGCGGCGACCCACCAGTGACGGGGTACTGGGCACCCGAACACGATCCGGTGACATAGATGTTGCCGTTGTGATCCAGTGCCAGGTCGAAGAAGAAATCGTCGTCGTTGCCGCCCAGGTAGGTGCCGAACACAAGGTCGCTGCCATCAGCCTGCAGTTTCAACACAAAGCCGTCCTCGACATCCGCCTTCACTGGCTGGATGGCCCCCACGGTGGTCGGCAGGTTGGGGTTGCCGGTGAACCCGGCCACGACGGCCTGGTACTGGCTGTCGACCGCCACGCCCCAGACAAATACAAAAGTATCGCCGCCCAGGAAGGTGCTGTAATCCAGGGCAGAGCCATCGGCGGTGAAGCGCAGGGCAAAGGGGCCGGGTCCCGTGGTCAGGAACGCCCCGGCTGTCGTGGGAAAGTTCGCCGATTGGGTCGTGCCTGCGATGTAGACGCGACCGAGATCATCTACGGCGATGCCCGGTTTTTCCTGCTCGCTGTCGGCCCGGTCCATCATGTCGCCACCGAGATAGGTGCTGTACACCAGGTCGGTGCCCGTGGGATTGAGCTTGGCCACAAATAGATCGGTGTCGCCCCCATAGGCCGCCTGATAGGCATTGACCACGGGAAAGTCTTCATTTCCGGCA
>DAOVTU010000031.1 GCA_030632925.1 Candidatus Krumholzibacteriia bacterium
CACCACATAACCAGGAAGAGAGGGGTTCGAAATGTCGTATATCAAAATCTTGTTGCTGACCGCCACATAGACATGTTCCCCTATAATGGCCACGTCCTGGGAATAATCGGTTCCCGTCCGGCTCCCGATTTGCATGGGCAGCGAGGGATCGGTGATGTCGACGACAAACAAGGGAGTGCTCCCCCCGGCGATGTAGACCTGATCTCCATGCACCGCGATGCCGTTGATCTGGCTAGGTGAGGTAAAAGTACCCGCAACCGAGGGCAATGCCGGATTCGAAATGTCGATGATATCCAGGCCAGAACCGTAACCAATGTGAACAAAAGCCAGGTTGCCCTCTATAGCGATGTTCTTGGCCTGATATGGAGAGGCGAAAGTGGAGCCGACTGAGCCCGCCAATAGAAGCGCAGCGGGATCAGAAATATCCACAACCTGCACCCCGTTGCTATTGGTCACGAATGCGTAGTCTCCACTGATCGCTACGTCCCAGGCCGGCAGCACCGTATCAAACTGGCTGATCAAAAACGGAACCGCCGGGTCGGTGACATCAACCATCATCAGCCCCCCGTCATCAACGGCGAGGCAGGCAATATTGCCGCTGACATCAACCCCCATCACGACCGAAGCGGGGTCAAAGACTGCAACCACTGTGGGCGCCTCAGGGTCAGAAATGTCCATGATCTCCAGGCCGGGGTTGCCCACGGGCACATAGGCATACTGGCCCGAGACCACCGGATTGCCACTCATGGAGTAATCACCCCCGCGTCCTCGCAACAGGGGCGTGGTGCGTTGGGCGATCCGAATGGCCTGCAATCCGGGCCCGAAGTCCGCCACGAACGCGTACTCCCCATCGACCACAACATCGTACGCGGTGCCCGGTGTACCGACAACTTCCGTCAGAACCGGCACCACCGGATTCGAGATGTCGATCACCTGCAAACCCGCCTGGTCATGGGTCAGAAACGCTCGGGCGCCTTCCACATGAATTCCGGCCGTCACGCCTGTACTGGAAAAATTGCCCACCAAAACCGGCGACATCGGGTTCGAGATATCGACGATGTCCAAACCGACACCGTCCCGCGTGATGTAGGCGTAGTCCCCCCGGACGTCCAGATCCCGCGCATATCCCGACCCGATGTGGCCTGCGGCCGGATACGGACCGGTCGGATTCGAAATGTCCAAAACCACCAAGCCATTGTTGCCGTCCACGGCGTAGGCGTAGTTGCCCTCAACCCAGATGCTCCGTACGGCGTTGCCCGCTGTATCATGAATGCCTGCAATCGAAGGGGCCGCAGGATTGGAGATATCAACCACCACCACGCCAGCCCCGCCAGCCCCGACATAGGCATAGTTGCCGGCCACGAATACGCCAATGGCAAGATCAGGCAAGGTGAGGAAAGCCACTTCAACCGGTGCCGTCGGTGATGTGATGTCCAGCACCCGCAGCCCACCGCTGTGGTCCGCGACATAGGCCTGGTTGCCGTCAATATGCACCTGATAGGCATAGCCCGGCGTATTGAAACTGCCGGCCACGATCGGTGCCTCCGGCGTGCTCAGGTCAATCACCTGGATGCCGGCAAATCCATCGGCAACGAAGGCATAGCGCCCAGCCCGGGCAATCTTGCGGGCGGAGTTGCCTGGCGTATCGGCGACTCCTTCGAGCGAAGGCGTAAACGGGTACAGACGAAGTTCCCCCGCCGCCGTGTTCCAGTCCGGGTTGTAGGCCGCTGGCCATTCGTAAGTATTGGTCGTGAAGTCCTCGACATAGCTGTGTTGGGCAAGTGCACCGGCGGCTGTAATCGTCAGAATCAGGAAGATCAGCAGCGCCATTGGGTGGGACGTGGGTTTCATATCGGGCTCCGTTGGAACTGGGTGCATGGGACCAAGGAGCGGATCGGAATAGCGCCGGCGGACTCCTCTTGTGAGGGGTCTGTTTGGCGGGGGAGAGAATCTCCCCGGTTTTTTTACTTTAGAATTTAAAAGGTTGCTGGGTCGCGCATTTAGGGCATTGGCCCGAAGCAGTCAGGCGGCTTATCCCGCGATTTCTCCCTCTATCCACCAAAACCTCTCCACATCCGCCACAGACCGAACTCCGCCCCACCTCGGCCGAAACATTGCCCAGATAAACCCAGTTCAGCTTGCGGGTGGCCAATTCATAGGCCCGCAACAACGTCTCACGCGGCGTGGCCGGCGCATCCATCTTCCAGGCCGGACGGTAGGCTGAAAAATGCAGGGGAATTCGCGGATCCAATTCCGCCACGAAGTCCACCAGCTCTGACAACTGCGCGTCGGTATCATTGTGCCCCGGAATGATCAGGTTGGTCACTTCCAGATGCACTCCGGCATCGTAAAACTGCCGGATGGCCGCCAGCACCGGCGGCAACTGCGCCTTGCAAACCTTGCGGTAAAAAACCGGGTCCATGGCTTTCAAATCGACATTCGCCGCATCGATCCAGGGCAGCAATTCAGCCAGCGGTTCCGGGTTCAGGAACCCATTCGTCACCAGCACATTCTTCAATCCCGCTTGCCGCGCCAGCCGCGCTGTGTCGCGCACGAACTCGAACCACACCAAAGGCTCACTGTAGGTAAAAGCGATGCCCACCGAATCTTCGTCCAAGGCCTTGCGCACCAAATCTTCAGGCGAAGCCTCGGTCGTGCGCGCGTCTCCATTTTGACTGATGGTCCAGTTCTGGCAAAACAGGCAATGCAGATTACAACCCGGCGCCGCCACCGACAAAATCGAACGCCCGGGATAAAAATGGTACAGGGGTTTCTTCTCGATGGGATCCACGCCGGCCGAAACGATGCGTCCGTAGTGCAGCGGCTCCATAACACCGTGCCGGTTGGCCCGCGTCGCGCAGGGCCCGGTTTGCCCTTCCCGCAAACGGCAACCAATAGGGCACAAATCGCACGCCACTTGGCCATTGGCCAGAGGCCGCCACCAGGCCGCCGGCTGATCTGTCCTGGGGGTCGCCACCGATTACTCCTTGTCCGCCAGATTCTTCAGCACCACTTCAGCGTTGCGGCGCAATCCCTCCGGATGAGCCCGCCACAGTGGCGTGCGCCGGAACCGCGCCCGGAAGTCATCGTCGTTCAGTGCGGCTAAATCCGCCAGTTTCAGCTCACCGTGGGTTGGCAACACACCATATTCCTCACGCACGGGCAGCGGCGTGTCCCGTTCGGCAGCCCGCTGGTTCCACGGGCACACACTCTGGCAAATGTCGCAGCCAAACAGCAACCCGCCCTGCTCCGCTCGCCGATCTTCAGGCGCCTGCCCCCGCCATTCGATGGTCCAGGTCGAGATGCAACTGCGAGCATCCAACCCGCCGGCGGGCAGCAGCGCGTCAGTAGGACAGGCATCCAGGCAAGCGGTGCAGGAACCACAATGATTGGCCAAAATGCGCGAAGGCGCGCGGCGTCGGCGCGGAACAATCGCATATAACGGTTCAGCCTGCGGCACGTTGCCCGGCGGCATCCCCGTCACCCGCAGGTTGGTCAGCGCAGCGCCCAGGAACAACCCGGAGCCCAGTTTTTCGTGGATCAAACAGGTGTTCTTGCCCATGAACCCCAGCCCGGCCAGCCAGGCATATTCGCGTTCCAGATAGGGCCCGGTATCGGTCGATGGGAAAGCTGCCAGGCCAGGGATCGCAGTCACCAATCCCTTGACCACCCGCTTGATATCCTTCAACAGCACATCATGGTAGTCATGGCCACGAGCATACCGCGCCACACGATCGGTCCACGGCACATCACGCAGCAGCAAATCTTCATCACCCGGCCATCCGTCGGTATAACGCTGCCCAAATATCAACACCGACTGCGCCCACGCATTTTTCTGCGTCGGGTCTTCACGGGCGGCCGGATCCCGGGTCACGTACTCCAGGTCGGCGTGGCGATCGGCCGCCAACCACTCCCGCCAACGTTCACGGTGGGGCTGCACGCAAGGCAACGCCACCGCTCCGGCCAGGTCGATGCGGTGGGCCGGACAAAGCTCCGCCAGGAGCTTCACCAACTCCTGGCGGGAAATCTCGACTTCAGGAATGTCGGTCGGACGCTTGACCACCGGATTTCCTAACTAACTCGTCGGGTTGTTCTTGATCCACTTGTTGTAGACCCCCAGCAGGATGGCTGAGGTCAGGGCCAACGCCGCAAAGAACAGCCACATGAGGCTGGGCTTGCTGACGCCGGTGGGACCAAAGACACCATACATCACACCGCTGAGCAAACCGCCGAACAGGTTGCCCAAAGCCACACTCCAGTAGAAATAACCCATATACATGCCGACCTTGTCCGGCGGGGCAATGCGTCCGGCATACTCCTTGGACTTCGGGCTCGCGAGCATCTCGCCAACCGAGAATACGAGTACTGCAACCACGATCATCCAACCGCCCTGGTCGACCAGGAACAGCAGGAAACTCAGGACAGTGATCAGCGTACCGAGGATCATCGTGGTCAGCGGCGCCAGCTTGCGCGACAGATAGCTGATAGCCACCTGGCCTATAATGATGCCAAAGGCGTTCAGGTTGATCAGGTGCTCGGGTTTGACTTGCCCGTGATCCAGCACCGCTTTGCCCCATTCGGCCGTATTGACACCCGCGTTGTTGGCCACACTGGTGACCCAGCCTCCGACCGGACCCAAACTGCGGATCAGGTCCGCGGTGTCAACGTAGTCACGAATATACAGCGGCAAGGTCATGAAAATCTGGTTGAAGCTGGTCCAGAAACCGGACATGAGCAGCAGGAAAGTCAGGTAACGGCCCTCACCCACGCGCATCGGCTGGTGATACCAGTCCATCTCCTGGTTGCCACCGGTAGTCCGACAGATAATCTCCCACAGGAGATTCAAGACCAACCAACCAACGGCCACCATCAGGAAGCTTTTGGGATCCCGCAGCTTGTTGCCCACCACCAGGACGGTCAGCATACCAGCGACAAGAATGAAGAAACGCAAATTGCCCACCACTTCGATCATGCCGGCAAATACTTCACCCAGCGAGCGGCGCGATTCGGTATCGGCATCACGCGGCGGCTCCTTGTAGAAGAGTATCGCCACCACACCGACCAGTAGACTCCACACGGCCGAAGCGTAAAATACATATTTCCAGTCCCAACCACGCAGCACTGCAGCGGCCATTGGGCCCAGCCAACCACCCACGTTGACCATCATGTAGAAAATTCCAAATCCCATGCTGCCCGTTTTTTCGGTCACCGATTTGGCAACCGTCGAGATCACCACCGGCTTGAACATGCCGTGACCCACGGCCACCAGCAAATAGACACCAAGGAAGCCGCCCACGGTCGTCGGCAAGCTGAGTAACAAGTAGCCGGGAATCATCACCAGAGTCGCGGCGATGAACATGCGTCGAAAGCCATAACGGTCGGCCAGAGCGCCAAATACGGCTGGAAAAAGGTAGAGGAAGAATGTGGCCAGACCCTGGATCAGGCCGCGGTCCTCACTGCTGAACCCCAGTCCACCATCAGCGATGGCTCCACTCAGGTACAAACTGCTGACCGCATAAAAACCATACCATCCCATGCGCTCGAAGATCTCCATGACATTGGCGATCCAGAACGCGTTGGGGAAGGTCTTCCAAATCGAAACCTTCTTCTCGGATGTGTTTGCGATATCGCTCAATTCCTGCTCCTGTTCACTCAGTTGCCGCTCAGGCGGTCCATCGTGGCTTGATACTCATCCAGCAGGCGTGTCATCAACTCGCCCACCGGTCGGATGTCGTTGATCAATCCGGAGACCTGTCCGATCTCCAGCTCTCCCTCTTCCAGATCGCCTTCGAGCATGCCAGCGCGCGCGCGCCCCTCGCCCAATACGGCAACCAAATCTTCAGTCCTCATGCCCGACCGCTCCATCTCCATGATGCGGTCCCGGAATTCGTTTTTCATCAGCCGCACCGGCACGTGGGATTTGAGCACCAGCTGTGTCGCACCAGCGTCAGCCTCGACCACGGCCTGCTTAAAACCCGCATGGCCGGATGATTCCGTGCTCACGGCAAACCGTGAACCGATCTGCACGCCCTCGGCACCCAAGGCCAGAGCGGCCACCATCTGGGCCCCGGTGGCGATGCCGCCCGCGGCGATCACCGGAATGTCCACCGCCTCGACGCACTCGGGCACCAGCACCATGGTGGTGATCTCTTCACGCCCGTTGTGCCCGCCCGCTTCGAACCCCTCGCACACCACGGCGTCGCAACCGGCGTCCTGGCATTTGCGCGCCAGAACGGGGCTGGCCACCACGTGCACCAAGGTGCATCCGGCGTCTTTCAGGGGAGCGGCCACTTTTTTGGGCGATCCGGCCGAAGTGAAAAAGATTTTCACGCCCTCGGCCAGCGCGATCTCCACGCACTCGGCGCTGTGCGAAAAAAGCAGCGGGATGTTCACGCCAAAGGGCCGGTCGGTCAGGGTGCGGGCCTTGCGGATCTGGTCACAGAACAAGTCCGGACGCATGCTGCCGGCGCCGATGAGGCCCAAGCCGCCGGCATTGGCCACCGCAGCAGCCAGTTTGGCGCCGCTATTGTACACCATCCCGCCCTGAATGATGGGATAGTCTGTGCCCAGCAGGGCGGTGACCCTGTTATTGAAGCTTCTATCGGCCATGAGATTCTCCCGGTTGGCGTGTTCGGCCCACAAACTACCTGATTCTGTGGTCCAGATGCAACCCTTGCTACAAACCGCCGTAATCCCTCCACCCCCGATCGACCCCCTCCCGGGAGAGATCCGATATGAAGAAGATGGTCCTGTTGATGATGCTGATTGTCCTGGCGGCGCCGCTGGCGGCCGACGCCCACAGCTGGAATAGCCATGACCGGCACAACATTTCGATTTCGGACAACTCGAAATTTGAAATTGAAGATGGCGAATTGACCCTGACCCACAAGGATCGCCACGGCAAGGATCGTGTGGTCGTAACCGAAGACGGCGACCTGACTGTCAATGGCGACAAGGTCAAGCTCAACAACAGCGAACGTAAGCTGGCGCGCAAGCTCTACCGCGAGTCGGCTGAGCTGGAAGAAATGGCCGAAAGCATCGCCGAAGATGCCGAAAAGATCGCCGCGGCGAGCACGAAATTTGCCACCGCCCAGGTCAGCGCTGTTCTGCGTTCGCTCTCCGATGACGATGATGAGGCTGACGACGAAAAAATGGAAGCCATCGAAGCCGATTTTGAAAAGGAAATCGCTTCCATCGAAGAGTTTGCCGAAAAGATCGAAAACCAGGCCGACAAGGTCATCGACATTGCTGAAGAGTTGCAGGAGCGCGTGCCTGAACTCGAAGAGCTGGACTGGTTCCTGGACGACTAGATTTTTATGACCCGGAGGGAGCAAGCCCGGCGTTTAGGCGCCGGGCTTTACTCTGCAGAAACTACAGCCCCAGCTCATCACCCACCGGCACCAGCGCCTCCAACACGTGGGCAATCAACTCGTCCATTTCCAAATTCAAATCGGCCGCGCCTTCGATGATGTCCTCGCGGCTCACCTTGGCCGCAAAATCCTTCTTCTTCAGCTTCTTCTTCACCGACTTGACCTTCACCTGGGCAATTTTCTTATCCGGTTGCACCATGGCACAGGCCATGCAGAACCCGCACAATTCATCGACGGCAAACAGCCACTGCGCGCATTCCGTCTCCCTGGGCACGCCGGTATAAGAAGCGTGGCTCAGAATCGCCCGCACAAATTCCTCGGGATAACCCCGCCCCCGCAAAATGCTCGCACCCTTCAACGGATGATCCGGCGGCTCGGGATACATTTCGTAGTCAAAATCATGCAACAAACCCACTGCCGACCAATACTGCTCGTCACCTCCAGTGCGGCGCGCCGAGGCCAACATCGCCGCCTGCACCGCATAGGCATGCTTGCGCAAGCCATCGGTCTTGGTATGCTCGTGCAGCAAGGCCATCGTTGTTTCAGAGTCGTACAACTCGCTCATCGAATCTCCTTACAGAATCAAATCCTCATGGTGCTTACTCAGCCAGGCGTCGGCCTCCAGGTACCAGGGACAAACCTTGCCCAACAGGGCATAAAACCCCTTGCCGTGATTCATGTGCCGCAGATGGCACAACTCATGGGCCACGATGGCGTCCGCCACATGGGGTGGCGCCATCACCAGACGGTAACAAAAGCTCAGCGTGCCCGAGGGCGAACAACTGCCCCAGCGGGTGGTGCGTTCGCCGACTATAATCCGCGACGGATGCAAATCCAACCGCTCGCCCCAATATTCCGTGCGGGTCGTCAGGTCATTGCGGGCCACTTTGCGCAGGTATTTTTCCAGCACCGGACGGGTGTCAAAAACATCAGCGGGCTTGAGATGCATGATCAGCGTATCGCCCAACCGTTCCACTCTTGAAGACCGGCACCCGGCCGGCACCTCGCGCACCTCGATCAGGCAGGGCTCGCCCAGAATCATCACCGTGCTGCCGGTGGCGTACTGCTTGATCCGGGGCCCGAGACGCACGCCCAATTCGTCGGCTTTCTGGTCCATCCACTCGCCCCAGTCGGCCAGCAGGTCGGGCATGATGGCCGCACTCGTGCGCCAGGGCAGAACCACCACCACGCCATCGCGGTGGCAGACCTGCACCTTCACCCGGCGCGCCCGTTTGCTGCGCCGGATGCTGTATTTGAGTGGGCGGCCGTTGATGAGGGCGGTTTCCAGGGGCATGGTCAAACTGCAGGGTCCCTTCGGGCTGTTGCCGTAGCAAAATTCACCGTGCTAACCTGCCACGGCAATTGGGCTGGCACAAGCTCGATATGTGCCATCGCAAAATCCACACCGACGCAAAAATCGCCTCAATGACCTCACGACAGTGAAGTTTGCCTGCCCTCCGGTTCTGCCTGGTGACAGACACGACCTCTGTGTCGCCAAAGGGCGACTGCGGCGGGGACCGCTCTTCTAAATATTGCAACTACATTCTCACTATGGTATTCTGACAGCAGGGAGATTTCTAAACCACAGCTGCATTCCAAGTCCCAATCCATCCCGTTCTCGCCCCGTCGGGAGCTCCATGATTGGCCAGACGTTTGCCCAGTACCATATCCTGGAGAAGCTCGGCGAGGGCTCCATGGGAGTGGTCTACAAGGCGGAACACACTCGGCTGAACCATCTGGTTGTGCTCAAATTCCTGCGCACGGAATTCGCCTCCGACCGGGTGCGACGGGCCCGTTTTCTGCAAGAAGCCAAAATCGCCGCCACCCTGGACTGTCAGGGCATTGTCCAGGTCATCGACTACGGCGATGAAGATACCGAAAACTTCTTTCTCGTGATGCGTTACTGTGAGGGATTGAGCCTCAAGGACCGCATCAGCCAGGGTTTGTTGCCTTTGAGCAAGTCCATCCTCTACGCCATTCAGATCGCCGAAGGACTGCACACCGCCCATGCCCACGGTGTCGTGCACCGGGATCTCAAGCCATCCAACATCATCATTGGCGTGTACCCTGACGAATCGGCGTCAGCTATCGTACCGGACGGGCCGGACGGTGATATCACGACCGACATGCCCGATGTTCTGGAACAGGCGAAGATCACCGATTTTGGTCTGGCCACCCTCGTCGACAGCTCGCGATTGACTCTCAGTCACACTCTGCTGGGCACGCCGGCCTACATGTCACCTGAGCAGGCCGAAGGAAAAAAGGCGGACCACCGCTCGGACATCTGGGCTCTGGGCGCAGTGCTGTACGAGATGGTCACGGGAATCCCCCCGTTCGGCTCGGACTCTCCCCATGTGATCATGGCCGCCGTGCGGCACGACGATCCGCGCCCCGTATCCGAGCTTCGCCCCGAAGCCTTGCCGGAGCTCGTTTGGATTATCGACAAGGCGTTGCGCAAGGATCCTGACGCCCGGTATCAGGATACGAATGAGCTCTTGCGCGACCTGCGTCTGGTGCGACAAAAGCTGGTCACCACAGGCCGACCGGACAAAGGGTCCTGGGTATTGGAAAACCGCCGGCGCATTTACGGGTTGGGTTCGGGGTTGCTGGTGGTTGCTCTCGCCTTGCTGGCCAGCCAGTTTTTCATCCCGGGCCAGCAGACGCCTATGCTCCACCTTGGCCACCCCCTGGAAGTCACCACCACCATGGGCTGGGAAGGCGCGCCGGCCGTCTCGCCCGATGGCAGCCGCATCGCCTATGCCGGTGACGAGGCCGGCAACCTGGATATCTACCTGATTCCCGTGCGGGGCGGCCCCGCGCTCTGCCTGAATGCCCACCCCGCCAACGACACCGATCCGGCCTGGATGCCCGACGGCACCACACTGCTCTTTACATCAGACCGGCTGGGCCCCGGCAGCATCTGGAAAATGGGCAGTCTGGGCGGAGACACCACCCTTCTGCTGGAAAATGCCTGGGACGCAGCCGTCTCACCGGACGGCACCCAGCTGGCTTTTTGCCGCAGCGGCGCCGATGGCATACCACGCATTTTTGTCGCCCCCCTGGCTGCACCTGAGAAAGCCAAACAGCTCACATTTGTTGGTCATGGCACATTCAGTCACGCAAGCCCGGCTTGGTCTCCCGACGGCAAGACCATCTGCTACGCAACCTATGGCAATCTGTGGCTGGTATCCGCGGCGGGTGACCAACCTCGACCTCTGACTTCAGGCGGCACGGCCGACGCCTCGCCCACCTGGTCTGCCGACGGGCGATATGTCTATTTCGCATCACAACGAGAAAAGACCCAGGCCTTGTGGCGCGTGCCCTCAAGGGGTGGCCCCCCGGAACGCATGACGCCGGGCTCAGGACCGGAGGTCAATCCCGGTTTGGCGGCGGACGGATCGATTCTGGCTTATTCCACCGGAATGGCCTTCGGCGACAGCGATGTCGTGATCCTGACGCGCCAAAACGGAGAGCGTTTGCGCCTGACCGGCCTGGAAGCGTCCGACCAGCCAACACTTTCGCCCGACGGCACGGCCCTGTGTTATGTCTCGAACCAGTGGGAAAGAAAACGCGAGTTGTGGTTGCAGGACTTGCAGGATGGCAAACCCACCGGCAAACCCCGACGACTGACCGACCAGCCCGGCATCGCCTCACAACCGCAGTTTTCGCCCGATGGCCAATGGCTGGCCTACTACCGGATCTACGAAAGCGGTCGTTGCATCTGGATTTTGCCCCTGGACGGTGGCCGCGGCTGGCCCCTGACCGAACCGAACTGCCAAAACGTGCAACCGGCCTGGTCACCCGACGGCCAGCGGCTGGCCTTTGCTTCGGATCGCGATGGTGTGATGGCCCTTTACAGCCTTGAGGTCGTGGCGGGCCAGGCCGAGGGCACACTCCTTCGTCTGACTCCCCCGGGACTACCGAGTTTCATGCCCACCTGGTCGCCCGATGGCCGCCAAATTGCCTTCGTGATGTCCGGTGACCGCAGTGAACTCTGGATCACTCCGAGCGATGGCACCCTGGCTGCTCGCGCGCTGCCTCTACCGTGCGAGCCGCAGGGGCTGGTATGGGATCACGCCAGTGGAAAGTTGTGGGTCGGCGCAATTTGGGAAGGTGTCCCGGGCCTACGGTCGGTCGATCCGGTCACTGGTGCGGTGGCGGAACTCGAGCCGCCGGTCCGTTTCGAAAGCGATGTTTCTTTCGCCCTGTTCCGCACCGATCTGACCGGGAACCTGATGGTGTACTGCCGCACTTCGCGGCAGGGCAACATCTGGATCCTGGACGCCGGTGAAGATGTGTTCTGAACCTGAACCGAGGAGTTGGTCATGACAGATCGTACGCAAAAATTTGACGAGGCATTGGCCGTCATCCAAAACCGCCTGGGAGAACTTGACTCACTGATCAATGACATGAAGCAGGTGGTAGCGGAAAATCCAGAGAGTCTTTCGACCGAGCGCCTCGTGTCGGGTCGAGTCATTGGACCGTTCCCAGTCCCGACCCCCATCCCATTGAATCCACATCCCGGCACCTGTCATGCCGTTTGGGACAAACTGGGAACAGACATGTCCTTTGTAACCGCCACCGTCCGACTGGAGGAAGGCCTGCGCAGTTGTGCCGATTTCACCAATGCGGTGATCCGCCATGCCCTCGAAGGCATGGGATAGAGCAGCCTCATGAACC
>DAOVTU010000520.1 GCA_030632925.1 Candidatus Krumholzibacteriia bacterium
CAGGTCGGCGGTCGTGCATGCGTGCACCGCATTGCCGAATGGTTCCTGCAGGGCGGCCACTTTCATGCGGATCTTGCGCTGGTCCGTCGGCCATACCACGTTGGCCGGCAGCTTGATGTACTCGGCAAAACAGCCATCGCGGCCAATGCCGATGATGGTGTCCTGGCTGCAGATGTGGGTCTGGCCGATGCGGCACTGGTAACACCCGCCGCAGATGATGTGGCTTTCGGTCGAGACGATGTCCTTGACGCTGAAGCCGTAGCGGGCCTGCACCTTGCTGCCCACGCCCACGATTTCGCCGACCATTTCGTGGCCGATGATGCGGGTGGTGGCCTTTTCCTGCTTGAGGCTGTCGAAGATCATGCCTTTGAAGGCGGTGCGGTTCCAGATGCCGCGGTCACTGCCGCAGAAACCGGCGTAGATGACCTTGATCAGGACATTTTCACCATCTCCATCACCATTCAACGTGGGGGTGGGGCGATCCATGGCCAGCAGGCCCCGGGATTTGTCCCAGGGCATGCTGGACTTGTCGTAAACGAGGGACTTCATCATCGTGGCAGCCAATTGGCAACCTCCGCGCATCGGGTGAGGCCCCACTACACGGAGGGGCCGATCAGTTCAGGCGGTCGTGGCGGCGCATTTCGCCGGACCAGTAGCCATCTTCCCATTCATCATCGCTGGCGTTGCCGCCGCGGCTTTCTTCTTCGGCCAGCAGATCGTCCAGAGAAACCATCTCCGGCGTGTGATCATCATCAGCGCTGGCCCGAGCCTCTTCATGGGCCGGAGTCGGGTCTTCGTACTGGACCGAGGCGTCGTTGAGCATGTTCCGGAATCGGTTGGCCGCCGAATCCTGAGACTTCTCCTGAGACTTGGGCGGTTCGGTGCCTTCGGGCTCAACCGTCTCGCTTTGTTCAGCTGTCTCATTATCCAGCGATTGGCTCATGGACTGGATCATCGCATCGATCATCGAGTCGTCCGGGCCAGCCCCTGAAGAGTAACGATTGACCAGTTCATCCGCCAAGTCAAAGTAGGCCCGGCTGCCGGCTGAACGGCGGTCGTAAATCACTGCCGGCTTGCCTCGCAGGGCCATTTCGCTGAGGCGGGTGGTGCGCGGCACACCGGAACTGAAGACCAAATCGCCAAAATCCTCGCTGACCCGGGCGGCCACGTGGCGGCCCATCCGGGTGCGGTCGCTGGCCATGGTCAGGAACATGCCTTC
The DNA here is from genome assembly GCA_030632925.1 of Candidatus Krumholzibacteriia bacterium. Lineage (GTDB taxonomy): Bacteria > Krumholzibacteriota > Krumholzibacteriia > LZORAL124-64-63 > LZORAL124-64-63 > JAGRNP01. The sequence continues at coordinate 1,220 of DAOVTU010000520.1, forward strand.
AAGGGCCAGGGGCGCGGGCAATTCGCCAACCGGTTCTCCCCCTTCGAAATCGGGGTAAGTCCGTTCCTTGAAAGCGTCGACAAATTCGAGCAGGCTTTCGACCGAATCGCGGCACAGTTCTTCAGCCTGGATGGGCACCAGATAGCTGTCCGAGGCCAGCAAGGCCGCGCGGGTGGCGGGCCCGAGGCTGGGCGGGCAGTCGATCAGGATGGTGTCGTACAGGTTGCGGGCCCGGTCCACTTCCTGAATGAAGACGTCGGCGTGGTCGGTCAGATTGCCCAGATACTCTTCTTCTTCGACCAGCGAGATAATCCGTGGCGAGACGAAGTAGAGGTTGTCCAACGGCGAGATCAAAGCCACGTCGGTGAGGCTTTGGCCGGGCTGTCCGGTGGGTGTCTCAAAGATATCGTTGAGGCTGCTGGCCAGTTCCAGAGGCACGGTGCCCAGAGTACGGCACACGCCACACTGCGGGTCAGTGCCGATGACCAGAACGGTGTGACCGTTCAAGGCCAGGGCTGCGCCGAGATTGACCGCCGAAGTTGTCTTGCCCACGCCGCCCTTGCGGCTGACGAGGCTGATCACGCGTCCGCCCACGGTATTCCAAGGGGTTCTTGAACGCGGGGCTTCTTCATTATGGGAATTTACATTACTGAGCGGGGCGTCCTGCCCCTCCAAATTGGCATCATCCATGATGTCTCTCCTTGACGTTGGTCCGTTCAGGGATGGGTAACCTAACCCGAGTCGCGGGTTGAAAGCAACGGAAAACGGCGCCATTTTACAGAAAACGCATATTCATAAAGAAAACTGCAGCAGCAGCTTACGAACACATCTCCAGCAACTTGACGACAAACTTGTCGGCCCCGTCGAAGACTTCACCAATGTTGCCGGCCAGCATGTAGGCCGGGGTGGTGACAATACGATTGGCCACGTCCACGACGATTTCATCTGCGGCGCAACCCACGTGTTGGGCACCCATCTGGTTGACCAGATCGGCGGTTGTCGGATCGTTGCCAATGGTCAGGCGCGGCTTGAGGTCGGCCCCAAAAACCCGGGCCAGAACGACCGGGGCGATGCACATGGCGCCCAGTGGTTTGCCGGCGCCCTGGGCCCGCAGCAGGAAATCCTGCACTTCGGGGTGGACGGTGCACTCGTTGGCGTCAGTGGCGAAATTGCAAAGGTTCTTGGCGGCGCCAAAACCACCGGGCAGCAGGACGGCGCAGACCTCGTTGGGATCCATCTCGGCCAGGGGCGTGATTTCGCCGCGGGCGATGCGCGCCGACTCGGCCAGGATGTCTCGGCTTTCGCCCTCGGCCGGCTCACCCGCCGCGTGGTTCATGACGTGCAACTGGGGGCCGGATGGGGCGCAGATGACGGCCTCGGCGCCGGCCCGGTGCAGGGCCAGCAACGCGGCACAGGATTCGTGTATCTCGGCACCGTCAAAGACACCGCAACCGCTGAGGATAACTGCGACTTTTTGCATGGGTTTCTCCTTGGACCTGGCGAGGCGACAGGCAATGACCGGCGGCCGGGGCTGGGAAACCCGACCGGTCAGGGACCCCTCGTTTGTACCGCCGCAGACAGGCTCGTGTCAACCCCCTCGGCCCGGCAGAAAAAAGTCTCATGATATTTTGGTTTCAGCGGCGCCGGAGGCTATTTTTGCGGGAAGGGAATGGGCATTGCCGATCCGGGTATCGGGCCACCTCACAGGGGAGACAGGCGGACATGACGGGCAAGATCGCCGTAGGCGGCATTACTCAGGTTGATAACCTGGTGATGGTCAAAATTTTGGGTTCACGTTCGGGCCAGGGCCTCGCCGGCCGGGCTTTGTCCGGTTTGGGCCTCAAGGGCATCAATGTGTCCTGCGTGACCTCGTTCACCGACTGTGACAATTTGAACAACATCACCTTTGCCATCAAGGCCGAGGACCTCGACCAGACCCTCGGTATTTTGCAATCGATGCAGGATGAGCTGGAGATCGGCAAAATTGACTACACCCGCCGCTGCACCGCCATTTCCGTTTACGGCCCGCACTTCAGCGAACGTCCGGCCATTGCCGGCACGGTGTTCGAAACCATC